>JAISCO010000239.1 GCA_031265535.1 Spirochaetaceae bacterium
CTCTGATACTTCCCGTTGGCCACGTCCTCCACCAACCTCAGCTTAAATGCCTCGCTGTACCTTACCACATCTTTCATCTTTCCTCTCCTCATATGACAACTTTAAACCAGGACGCGACACTTTTACTTCTTATTTCTTCCCTTTTACCTTTTACTTCTTACTTCTTCCCTTTTACTTCTTACTTATCATGGCGGTCTTCATTTTGTTATTAAATAACATTCCGGCATCCGCTTTCCCTTAAAATCTTCGTCCCGAATCTGTTCCGTTATGCGGCGCAGTGAAAAATCACCTGTCGCTTTAGTGTTATTGTATAAATCGCAGGCGTTGTACAAATCGCCGGTTTTTAAGTTAAGTTTAAGCGCGTTAAACTTACGCGCGTTTACACAGAAAAAAAGACGGCCGTCTTTTTTTAACAACGGCAGGCACTTTGTAATTAAAAATTGATAATCATGTTTTATATCAAAAACGCCGTTCAATGAATTTCCTTTCATCTTTTTTGAATTGGAAAAAGCGGGCGGATCTAAAATTATTATGTCCCATTGTTTTTTATCAAAATGCTTATCGAAATGTTTATCGGGACGTTTGTCAAACGCGGCGGCCTGTTCAATAAATTTAAATACATCGGCGCGTACTTCATTATGTTCGCATGACGGCGGTATTTCCATGCTGTTCAAGTGGAAGTTGCGCTTAGTCCATTCAAGATATGTTGACGACATATCAACAGAATCTATACGCCGCGCCCCGCCCTTAGCGGCGTATACTGAAAACGCGCCGGTATAACAAAAAAGATTCAAAATATCTTTGCCCGAAGCCTCCGCCATAATCATTTTTCGCAGTTTTCGCAAATCTGGAAATATGCCGGTATCAATATAGCCTGACAAATTCACGCTAAAAGAAATGCCGTTTTCTTTTATTATCATCTTAAAAGCGCCGTTACTTTCTTTTGTATACTGTTCATTGCTTTTTCCAACGCGCTGTCTTTTACGAATCTTCAAAAAAATATTTTCCACATCAATGGACAAAGCCTCCGCAGCGGCGGCTTTCATGGCGCACAGCCATTGTTCTTCATCATCGGCGTCCTTTTCGTAAGGGCGCTTGTATAAGGCGCCTGACACGGCCGCCGTCTCTTCATTGTGATAAAAATCAAGCACAAGGGGAATTTCGGGAATGTCGCGGTCGTACAGACGGTAAACGCCCGCCCCTGTTCGCGCCGCCCATTTGCAAAGATGACGCTGTCTTTTTTCAGCCGGTTAAACAGCATCACAGCCTGAGATTCCGGCTGTAACACAGGCTGTGTTACAGCTTGTGATTCGTTTTCAATCATACAAGAGCTTCCAGTTTTTCCCTGATAAATTCACTTTTTTCTTTAAGCCCGATTTTTCCTGTTTGCAGCAGGATAACATTTGGTGATTTTGGATCAAGTTTTATTCTGCCGCCGCCCTCTTTAATTAGGCGCAGCAGCCGGTCAACATTAATATTCGACACCTTGCTGAATTCGGCGCGCACTATTCCGTTATGTTCGCGCAGTGACAAAATTGATATTTCACGGCATATTATTCTTATTTCCGCGAGAGACAACAGTGATAAAACCTCGAAAGGCGGCGGACCAAACCTGTCATAAATTTCAGCGCCGACATGGTCAAGTTCATCACGCTGTTTTATCGCCGCTATTTTTTTGTACACTTCCATTTTTTCTTGAGCGCTGTCTATATAACTGTTTGGAATAAAACCTGTATACTCAAGTTCAAGCAGCGTATCCGTTTCAGCCTCGTAATTTTCATTTTGTAATTTTCGTATCGCGTCATCCAGTAAACGCACATACAAATCAAAACCGACTGAAAAGATGTTGCCCGATTGTTCTCGCCCCAGCAAATTTCCCGCGCCGCGAATCTCCATATCCTTCATCGCGATCTTAAAACCGGAGCCAAGTTCTGTAAAATCCGATATAACCTGAAGCCGCTTCATAGCGTTTTCCGGCAGCGCGCTTTGTGACGGATAAAAAAGATAAGCGTAAGCGGCGCGTTCCGAGCGCCCTACCCGTCCGCGAAGCTGGTATAACTGTGATACGCCGTACATGTCGGCGCGGTCAATGATTATCGTATTTACATTTGGTATATCGATTCCGTTTTCAATTATTGTAGTAGATACAAGCACATGAAAACCGCCGTGAATAAAACGGTGCATAACATCTTCCAATTCTTCAGCGTCAATCCGGCCGTGCGCCGTTTCGATTGAGATTTCAGGCATAAGGTGTGAAAGTCGCGCCTTTACCGCGTCAAGACTTTCGATACGGTTATGCAGATAGAATACCTGACCTCCCCTCTCAACCTCGAAACGTATTGCTTTAACAATTTTTTCTTCGTCATACTCGTCTATAAATGTTTCTATCGGCTGACGGTTTTGCGGCGGTGTAGCAAGAATACTCATGTCGCGTATTTTCAACAAACTCATGTGAAGCGTGCGGGGGATCGGGGTCGCGGAAAGCGCTAAACAATCAACATTATGCCTTAATTCTTTCAGCCGCTCTTTATCTTTGACACCGAAACGCTGTTCTTCATCTATCACCATCAAACCTAAATCCTTAAACGCAATATCTTTTTGTATGATTCTGTGCGTTCCAATAAGAATATCGATTTCACCATTTTTCAAACCGGCGATATTTTCCCGCGTCATTTTTTTATCAACAAAGCGTGAAAGCATGGCAAGGCGCACCGGAAAATTACGGAAACGTTCTAAAAAATTTTCATAATGCTGTTCGGCCAGTATCGTTGTGGGGGCTAGAAAAGCAACCTGTTTACCGCTCATTACCGCCTTAAAACAGGCTCTAATAGCGACTTCCGTTTTTCCATAACCAACATCCCCGCAGACAAGCCTGTCCATAGGAATTATATTTTCCATGTCGGCTTTTATTTCTTCAACACAGCGCGCCTGATCTTCCGTTTCCTCAAACTCAAAATTAGCCTCGAACATCATCTGCCATTCGCTGTCCGGCGGGAACGCGAAACCGCGCGCCGCTTTTCGTTTTGAATACAGGGCAATTAGGCGCGATGCCAGTTCTTCCGCCGCCTTCTTTGCGCGCGCTTTCCGCTCGCTCCAGCTTTTAGAGCCGATTTTATCAAGACGCGGCGGCGATCCTTCGTTACCTATATATCTTTGTACAAGATTTACCTGTTCAAGCGGCACAAAAATTGTTTCCGCGTCCGCAAATTCAAGTTTTATATAATCACGTTCGTTGCCAAGCGCGTTTATACGCTCGATTCCTTTGAACAATCCTATGCCGTAATTTATATGTACGACAAAATCACCGGGGTTAAGGTCTACAAACGTATCTATGGCGGCGGTACGGGCTGTCTGTAATGAGCGGGGCGGACGGCGGCTAAGCCCAAATATTTCTTTTTCCTGTACAACTATTAACTTTATTTCAGGAAGCGCGAAACCGCGCGAAAGCTGTATTTGTATTATATGAATATCGTTTATATCTTTTAACAATTCGCCGATACGCAGCGCCTGTATATTTGATTCCACCGCAATAACTATATGCCAGCCCTGCTGTAAAAGATTCGTAAATTCTTCTTTCATATAATTGATGTTGCCTAAAAAACTTCGCGGAGGGTCGCAGTGTACTGTAAAACACCGCGCCCTGTCATCAGACACCGGCGCGCCAAATAGTGGCGCGGCGGATTTTTTTATCGTGATAAACGAAATTTTATTTTTGATGTTTTTTGTTAAACTGTCAAAGTTGTACAGCAGACGTTCAGGTGCCGGAACAGGACGCTCACGGAAAGCGGCGCGAAATAGCCCGGCGTACTCGCGGTCCAGCGCCGTCTGCGCGTTGGCAAGCCGCTCCCACTCCAAAAAGACAACGGCGGCCTTGCTGTCAAAGTAATCCAAAAGGCTCGCGTTTTTTTCAAACGCGAGCGGAAAAAAAAGTTCTTCGTCCACAGCGCGTCTTTTGTTTATCAACTGTTCGATGAGGCCGCCCACACTGTTTTCTTTGCCGGAAAACTCCGGCAAATGTTCTAATTTTCCGCTCAAATAATCTATGCGCTCATCGTCCCATACGACTTCTTTTATCGGATGCAGGCTGATAGAATCCATGCGGCTAAAACTTGTCTGTTTCGCCGCGTTGAACCGTTTTACCGATTCAACTTTGTCAAAATCCAGCGTAATGCGGCAGGCTTCGTCCGGTTTGCCGCCGTTCATCATTACGTCAAAAACTTCGCCGCGTACCGCGTACTCTCCGCCAAACTGTACGCGCTGTACACGGGTGTAGCCCCACGCGCTTAGCCGTCCGGCAAGCGCGGCCGTGTCGATGCTTTCTCCTGTTTTTATCACGACGCGCTGTTTCGCGGTGTATTCAGGCGGCGGCAGCGGCGACATGAATGATCGCTGACTGCTTACAACAACATGAAATTCCCGCTCTGCCGGCGGCGCTCCAAGTGGCGGCGCTCCAAACGGAGCGGCGGCAGGGGGCGCGGAGAGCGCGGAGAGTATTCTTGCCCGTTCGCTCCAAACCGGCGAATCCGGCGCGGGATAACGGTACGGCATCGTCCCCCACCACGGGAAAAACGCCGCGTCTACCCCTAAAGACCGCAGATCCTCCGCCGTCTCTGCCGCGTCCCGCTCGGACGGCGCCACTACAAGCAGCGGGCGGTGTTTTGCGAACTCAGCGATTACGATTGAATGGAGACTGCCTTCCACACCTTCAATATTTAGTGGAAAATCTCCCGCCGTGTAAGCGGCAAGTAACGGAACAAGTATGGGCGAGCCGTATATTCCGTCAACGATAAGTGAAAATGTTTGATTTTTCATCAAAAACTAAAACCCAGTATAACTCATTTAAAATAGAACCGCCACCCCCCGGCCAGCCATTTGCCATGGAGGCACATGCGCTCCGCGCCCGCCAGCGGGTTTCAATGCGCTCCGCGCTAGCAGCTTCCCTTATCTTTTACCTTTTACTTTTTACTTTTTACTTTTTATTTAGCATGGGGGCGGAGATGCGTTCAAGTTGATAACGGCAGTCGGAGCTTTGCCTCCGCTACAGTAATCTGTGTAATTGTTAATTATTCATTGTTCATTGTTAATTGTTAATTTGTGGCTCCATTTTTTTCAGTGCACGGAGTTTTGCGGCGGCTCAGATATAATTTGTTTTTAGTTTGCTCTCTTGTTCGTAGCGTTCAAAAGCCAGCTCAATTAGCCTGTCAATCAAATTGCTGTAGCTTATGCCGCGATTCTCAAAAAGTTTGGGGTACATGCTTATTTTTGTAAATCCCGGCATGGTATTTATTTCATTAACAAGCAGAGCCCCGTCATCGCGCATAAAAAAATCAATGCGTGAAAGTCCTTCGGCGCACAGTGTTTTGTATGTCTTTATAGCAAGTGTCTGTATTTCTTTTATTTTTTGATCCGGCAGCTCAGCCGGTATTACAAGGCCGGCGCCGTTTTCGTCAATGTATTTTGCGTTATATGAATAAAACTCATGGCGTGGTTTTATTTCGCCGGGCAGGGATGTAATGGGCTTATCGTTTCCTAAAACAGAACATTCTAATTCCCGCCCTTTGATATATTCTTCGATTACAATTTTTGTGTCGTATTGAAAAGCGTCCCGCACAAATTTTATATACTCGGCTTCGTTATGCGCCTTATTAACGCCGATTGAAGAGCCCATATTAGCAGGTTTTATGAAATGCGGCAGTCCTACGGTTTCTACGATTGTATTAAAATCCGGAGTAATGTCCCGCGAATGAACCGTCATGTATTTCGCGATCGGAATACCGGCTTCGCGCAGCAGTCGTTTCATGACATCTTTATCCATACCGGCCGCGCTGCCAAGCACGGAAACTCCGGCAAATGGAACGCCGGCTAGTTTTAGCAGTCCCTGGATCGTGCCGTCTTCTCCAAGCGGCCCGTGTAGTATTGGAAATATTACGTCAACCTGTGTTTTTTGCCCTGTTTCATCTATATGCGCAAAAATCCCGCCCGACGCCGGTAAAAGTACAACCGGCTTTCCGTTGGGGTTAAGACGTATTTTTTTGGGATTGTCAGCGTCTAATAAAAATTCGTTGCCGCCGCCGCCGGAGTTTTCAAGCAGCCATTTTCCATTTTTATCAATGCCGATAAGTACCGGCTCGTATTTATCGCGGTCTATAGCGTCAAAAACATTTTTTGCCGACTGCAAAGATACTTCATGTTCCGCGGAACACCCGCCAAATAGAATGCCTACTCGCTTTTTTGTCATAATATTATTAATCCTAAAAAGGCAGCGAGCCTTTTATATTGATGTTCAAAGTTCCCGGTGATGAAAAATTCCCGTTATTCAAATACGTGTTTGTCGCATTAAAACTATACGACCCCGCTGAAACATACCCCGTGGATTTGTTCGCGTCTTGCTCGTCAGAAACTAAAAATATAACATAGTAGCTGCCCTTACCTGTCCAATACTCGACGCCCCTGCTATAAAGTTTAAGCATAATTCTATTTTTGGCAACCTTGCCTATGGTATATATGGAATTTGAATTCAACAAATCCGACTTTTTAAGTGTTGTCGGGTCCTCAGGTATACTATCTAAAAGTGACAAGAGTATGACTTTGTTGTTTATATCTTTTATCTGTACCTGCCACTCAGCCTTGCTGTCTGAAATTATTATGTTCTTATGTTCGGGCTGCTCAAGAAATTCCATGGACTGATCAAACAATTCCGCCGCCTTATTGCACGAAACAAACGAAAAAACTAAAACCACAAAACTCAGTATATAAATATAACGCTTTATCATACTAAATTTAATAAACTAATCGCCGTACATTGTCAACCCACCCCCACCAGTGGGTTTCCATGCGCTACGCGCCGGCATACCCAAAGCCGCTTTCACTCCGTGCCTTCGGGTCTGAAAAAGGCGGTTGGCATACGCGGCTGACAGCCAGCGGGTTTGAAAAAAGCGACTGTCACTCCTCACTCATCATTGCTCATTGTTAATTGCTAATTGCTAATTGTTCATTCCTCACCCCTAACTCCTCATTGCTAATTGTTAATTGCTCATTCTTCGTAGGGTATATCTCATCTTTAAAATAGGGTATATTTTAATTTGATAATTATTTATGCCGATGACAAATGATACAAAAAAAAGCAGACTTAGGCGTTTGGCGGTTTCTGTTGCCGCCGCGCTCGTCATGCTTTATCCCGCCGTATATTTTTTATCCGCTCCGCGGCTCGGGCCTCATTATGATTTTTTGATGAAACTGCGTCCGCTGGAACCGCGTCCGGGAGCCGGACGCCTGTTAAACCGGAACGCTAAGTCCGGCGGGCTGCTATACCCTGAAATACTGCTGATCGAAACCGGCGGTAACGGTAATGCCGGGGGCGACCTTATTGCCGCTTCAACCGTGTTTATCATAATGATGACTCTCTCAGAAATGAACGCCGGCGCTCTGTTGATAGAAACTCCGGTTCTGGGGGTTTCCAGCGGACGCGCCGTGAGTGAAACAGAGCTTGTATACCGTTTTGATGAAGAATTCAACATTGTAGAATCCAACATAAAAAACTTGTTCGACGGCATACGGCTGGGTTCGATAGCGCCGCTTGACGCCGCCCGTTATGTAAACGATGTAATAAAACTTACCGAACAGGGGAAAATCAGACTGCTTTCCGCGGCGGCGCGTGGAGACGAGGAGCAGGCGGCGCAGCTTGAAAACGCGGCGGCAGTGTTCGGCTCTGTATACATTCCCGGCGACATACTTGTAGATGTTATACAGCCTGAAAATGATACGCCGCCGCCGATAAACCGCCTCTACTTTCCCGTGTACTCACGCCCCCCGCCCGATAAAGACGGGAAAATCCGGCGTATTCCCCCGATACTGAGCGCCGCCAACGGAACCGAATATGAATACGCGGTTTACAGCGCCATAAAAAAACGGTTTTCAACGGCGGAGATTAACGCGGCGGACGGCGGCTTTACACTCACACTTGCAAACGCTTCTGATGAAAAGCGCTTTATTTTAGACAGAACGGCGTCTTTGCTGTTCGGCATACCTGAAGGCGGCGGCGGCGCCTTCAGAAAAATTGAGCTTGCCCTGTTTTTAGATTATGCCGAGACCGACAAAATGCTGTACCGCCTGCTTGCGGAGTCCCCTACGCTTGCGGAGTACGCCGACATTGCATTAGAAAATTATCCGCCGTTTTTGTATGAGCAGGCCCAGTTAGTCCGCGATACGCTCCTTGAAAATCCCGGCCAGGAACTTCATGAACGGTGGCTCCGTTTACGCGCCGCCTATTACGACTCGCTTGATAGTTTTTTTGATAAAAATGATGGGGCGGAAAGTAAAATCATATCCTCGTTCCAAAACTTAAAAGAGCAGGAAAATCTTGACGACGCCGGCAAGGAACGCCTTTATAATCTGCGCAACGAACAACTTGAAATGATTTTTACCGCCCGTGATCTGTACAGAAATATTTCCACGCTGCGCAAACAGCTTAAAAACGAATTATACGAATCATTTTGTATTCTGGGCCCGGTTTCACGCGATACGGAACTTTCCGCCATGTTTGCAAACAGCATAATGACGGGGTATTACACTATCCCCGCAAACATTAAACAAATTCTGTTTAGTTCGCTTTTTGTTATTTTGCTGCTGCTTTGCGCGATGAATAAAATGAAGGCGGTTTTTTCGTTTTGTTTCTGCATATTGATGACGGCGTTTATCATTGCGGCTTTTTCTTATATTTTTATTGTAAGCGGACTATGGATAGACCCGCTAATTCCCGGCGCGGCGTTTGCGGCGGGTTCCTTAGCTTCTTCACTATTCGCTTTTTTCATCAAAAAACAGTCGGAGATAAAGCTGCGCTGTGTCTGCGGCGCCATTGTCTCCGATGCATATCTTAAAAAAATATTACAAAGCGGCGTGTCTCTTGAAAAAGAAATAAGCGCTAAAGCCGCAATTGTTACGATAATCCGGCCGGATATTGCCATAATCGAAAATGAGCCGGACGCGCAAAAATACGCGGACATGTTAAAAAATTATCATAATAATATATGCTCTGAGTTTATTAAGGCGGGAGCGGTAATAATAAGCTGCGATAAAAATACCGTAAGCGCGGCGTTCGGCTCGCCGCTGGAGTGTATTGCCGCGCAAAAAACACAGGCGGAAATAAATCCGGTGAACAGGGCTGTAACGGCGGTAAAGGCATTGTTTAAAGATCAGACTGACGCGGACAAGCTGTATGCCGGAATAGGCTATGGCGAATGTGTGTTTAGTTATAGTCCGTTGACAGGATATACCGCGGCGGGCAGCGCTGTTTTCCGCTCGCATATTCTTTCAACGGCGGCGCGGCGCGGCAGCGTGCCGGCGCTGATAAGCAAAACCGCAAGCGAACAAGCTCCTATGCTTTTTCGCGGCAGGCAGCCGTTTAACACACTAAATGGTGAATTCGCGTCGGCTGAACCAGACAGCGCACCTGAAGCCGGGGGCGCGGAAAGCGATCTGTGCTATCAGCTTATATTGCAGCGGTGATGACCCGCTGTAAATGAGTTAAGTAACAATTAAAAATTAGCAATTAACAATTAGCAGAGAACTTTTTATCTTTTACTTTTTACTTTTTACTTGAATGAGGGGGGAAGTCTCCCCCACGCTCCAGCCCTGCTTCGCAGGTCTTCCGCTTCCCCCTCTACGGGGCAGCCTCAGGCTGTTAATATGCCCCGTAACGCCCCATACTTGGTCCCAGAAGCAACTCCGCGAAGTGGATTTGCAACCGCCTGCAAGTTACCCGATAACTTGCTAAACATTCCAGTTTCAACTAAGGGATTTTATTCGCTAAAAGTTTAGTCTTTGTTTTTCTCGTATATTTCATTGAATTTACTGTTGATACTTAAAAAAATATCGACAAGCGCGGGATCAAAATGCGACCCTTTATCGGCAACTATTTTTTCAACGGCTACGCTGTGCGGCATAGCATCTTTGTAACTGCGCTTCATGCGGAGCGCGTCGTATACGTCGGCTATAGCTACGATACGGGCGGAAAGCGGAATCATATTCCCCTCTATCTGGAACGGGTAACCCATGCCGTTCCATTTTTCATGGTGCGATAACGCGATTTCTTTGGCCATAGGGTTTGGATAGGTTGAAAGAATAAACGCGCCGTTCTTTGTATGCTCCTTCATTACCACCCATTCCCAATCCGACAGCGGCCCTTCCTTGTTCAGTACATCGTCCGGTGTGCCAATTTTACCAACATCGTGCATGGACGCAAGAAAGCCAATATTATCAATGAATTCCGCGTCAACAACGTCATAACCCGGACGGTTAAACAATGTTTTTGCCAAAACTTCGGAATAATAGTTTACGCGGCTTATGTGCATTCCAGTATCGTTATCTTTCAATTTTGAGGCTTCCAGCAAGCTGACGAATACGCTGCGCAGAAGTTTCTTATTTTCTTCGGTAACGTCATCAAACATAACGGTAAAATCTACCGGCGCTTTTACATTCATATTAGCGGGGAAAATATAAACACGTGTAAAAACCGTTGGACGTTCCCGCGATTTTATATGAGCGACGCCGCGCCACGAAAAACCGTTTTCGCCTTTTAGAATGGCCGCGCGTATGGCTTTAACGTCTTCAATCTGGAAATACTTACCAAAAACATCAAAAAATAGATTACCTTCAAGCGTAAAAAATCCTGTAAAGAATTTCCGGCTGGAAGGGTTTGAATAAATTATTCTAAAATCGCTGTTGATGCAAAGCACAGGAAAGACGCTTGAATGAAACATTGCCATAGCCGACATTGCCGGTATTTGCGATTGCGGCTGTGTTTGTGAAACCCGCGATGGCACAGATTCTTGCGGAACGCTCCGTCCGCCCGTCCCCTGAACGGTGGGATGCCGTAACATCTGTATCCCGCCTCGCGTGGGGTGAGGTTCCGGTGAAGAAACTTTAACCGCGTTAACCGGGACTTTTACTGTCCCCCCGCCAATGGCGGAGTCTGAAACTGCCTTTGAAAAATTTACCATACTTCCCACTTTTTATAATGAATTAGCCCACCGCCCCTAAATAAATCATTTTAACGGGGAATTGGCTTGAAACTATAACTGCCCAGCAGCCTGTTGCAAAATGCCGCGCGTTTTGCGGCTTTTAAGCGGAATTTGGCGCGGAAACTTCAGTTTCCGCGCCGTCTCTATTTATCCGGCAGATGCCGCGGCATCTGCCGCCCGTTTAATTTCCGCGTCACTTTTACGAATATATAAAGGGGCGGAAATCCGCGCATCCTCTATATTATTTAGGATATTGGATTCTTTAATATATTGCAATAGCGCAGGCGCGCTGCCTGTGTATAAATCATCCGCGCAAAGATATATATCCGGCGGCAGGAAGCCGGAAAGAGCGCCGCGGGCAATCGCCGCGCCGGGGCCGCAAAGAAGCGCTATACGCGGCGCGGACGGAGTATTTCCCAATTTTTCATTGATATAATGCGCAAGCTCTTCCGCCGTACAATCCATAAAATCAGTGAGCCGCCGTCCCTCAAGGTACAGCGCGGTAAAAAAACGGCGCTGTTTGGCATCCAGAACAGGGACACAAAGAAACGGGTTGTGCTTGAACGGGTATGCTATGCAGTCAAGGGTTGGAACAGAGATTATACGCTTTTCAAGGGCCAGCGCGAGTCCTTTAACGGCGGCAAAGCCTATCCTGAGCCCGGTAAAAGACCCGGGCCCTTTCATGCAGGCAAAAAGGTCTATGTCTTCACGTTCAATACGCGCCAGCCGCGTAAGCGCGTCAATAGTATCAAAAAGCAGCTCGGAATGGCTTGTTCCCGCGTCCGCCTCAAAACAAAAATTTCCGGCTGCAGTAGAAATCCCAACAGAAAATATTTCCGAAGCCGTATCAATCGCAAGTATATTCAATTCTGCGCTCACAGATCATCGATTCCTCTAATCAATCCTTTAATAATCCTTTAATAATCCTTTAATAATCCTCTAACAATCCTTTAACAATCCTTTGACAAAATTCCTTTAACAAAAATCTCGCGTCTGCCGTCGTCTATAATTTTTATTTCAATATAAACGGTGTCGGACGGCAGGCAAGGGCTTACACGCTCGCTCCATTCGATAAGACTCAAGCCTCCGCCGTAAAGCGCCTCAATACCGCCTGAATTTTCAAAATCATCCGCGCCTGAAAGCCTGTACGCGTCAATATGATAGATGGGGAAAATGCCTTCATACTCATGAATTATGGTATATGTAGGGCTCGTTACCGGCACTTTTACTCCAAGCGCGCGGCAAATACCGGCGCAAAGGCATGTTTTCCCGGCGCCAAGAGCGCCTTTCAATGCCACAACGCCGCCTTGCTTTAGGATTCGTCCTAACTCACCGCCTAATTCAAAAGTTTCATCATAGGAACCGGTGATAAAAACTAAACTCTGCCCTGCTTCCGCGGCTTTCACAAAATATTTTTTAAAAATGCCGCTGTTATAAAGGCAGTTTTCCTTCGGCATCAAGATACTCAATCTTTTTCTTTAGTTCCTTAATTATAGGAAGCAGCGGATAATCAATCGTACCGGTCAATGTTACCGTTGTTTCTTTAGTACCTAGCGGAGTGGTCTCTATTGTCCAATCTGCCCGCATACTCTCTGTTTTACCGGCAATTTCAATTATCGCGCTGCCGGTATATGCGCGTCTGTAATAAATCGGTACGTCTTTGCGAACCATGTTTTTTATTTCGATAACTGTCATAATTCTCACCTTCTACTTTCGTATTCAAAAATATACGCATTTAACGCTACTAAAGATTTGTTTGACAGACGCAGGAATTTTATATGGTATATCCAATTATTACTATCTTTATTAAGCCGGATAATTTGACCCAAAGCCGCAATTTTCTGTATACTAAGCGTAAATTCGATCTTTATCATTTGTCCTGTTTTAATATGCTGCTTTATGCTGATTGCGCATCCTCCCTGCGAAATATCCAGCATATTCCCCTCATACTTACAGTCTTCTTCAACAACGAGTTTTTTTCGGCTGCCGGGTTTTTCATCGTTATTTACTGAAATTACTAAATAAAAAATACACGGGCTTTTTATAGACTTACGTCTGTAGTTTCGCACAATTGCCTTTTCGGATGAATTTCTCTCGTTAGCGTAAAAATACTCAATGGCGTTTCTGATTGAAAATAAATCCATCAATACCGGCAGCGCTTCTTCACCGTTGTATTCACGTAAAGTATTTTGATAGGCGTGCTTAAAATATTCGTCTACTTTAGCTTCGTCATATAAAACAGAAATTGGATCCTCATCGTTTTCTTTTAGTATCTTTTCTAAAACAGCGGCTTCCCGTTTATTTAATCCTATATGTTTCACTTTATTATAAAAATGGCCGTCAACTTTTACATGCTCTTTTCTCTTGATGACTACGCCTTTGTCATTGAAAAGACCGCTGTTTTTTACCCGCTTTGAGACATTCAAAAAAATAATCAGCCCTATTAAAAGGGCCAACACAATAATAAAACCAGCCGCATCCAACGGATTGGGCTGGATTTTAAATTCCATTATATCCTGCAAAAGATACAGGTTATACATAATTTAATTCCTGATTAAATTCCTGCATGGGCAGCTTTTTTTTAAGCGCGGCGTATATTTCTTTGACGCGCGGCGCTAATTCATATTCAGCCAGATCACCGGATAAAACCATATCCTTATTTTCATAAGCCTCGGCAAATTCTTTTAACGCGGATTTGAATTCATCAAACAAAATTGAATCCGCAAACACATCCGCTTTTTTTAACATCGCGTACTGTAATGACGGCATCAGTCTAAGCATATTTTGTGTGGCGTTTGAAAAATCTTCAACCGTCCGCGCCGCGCGTTTATCATTCCCTGTTTGAAGATCCAGCGGTAAATCCAACAGTTTTGCGCTCTCTTCATTCAACTTATTCTCTAACCCTAAAAACGCCGCTACAGGATTTTCGGCCTCCAAAGAACGCGCCCGCGCCGTCGCCAAGGTTTTTTCCATGTCTTCACCGGAAAAACCGCCGTTCAAAGTTCCTCCGCACAGCAGCCTCAAAAGTTCCTTATCATGTTTAGAAAGAAAACTATACGACGGGCTTTTTTTATATTCCGCCTCAATTAACTCTCGTTTGCCGGCCTCCTCGTTCCATAAGTTGAGCGTTTCTATAAGCTCAAACAGAGCCTCGCCATAGAACGCGGCAAACGGGCGTGTAACTATATCAAGCGTTTTTATATCATCAATGTTACGGGCAAAAAGAGCTTCCATGCCACGCGCTTCAGTATCCGCGCCGTCAACGGATATACGGCTCAAACAAAAACCGCTCTCATCAACCCATTTTTCAATGCCCAAGAGAGCGTCACCTAAGGTTTTTTCATTCTCTAATGTAATATCCGCGACAGTCCCATCAATAATAATAGTCATTATCATTACTTATCGGAATATAAAGAAAAAGGTTAAGAGCTAAGAAAAACAGAAAGTTAAACCTTTAAGCGGCGAATGGATTATATTTAACGCCGGTATCGTACACGTCAATGCCTTCCGCTTTTTTAAGTTTATATACGGCTATGTAAGTTACCGGCGTCATAAGGGCTTCAACCAGACATTTAAGAATATAATTTGTTACAATAAGCGTAAAAAAAAGTTCCCACCCAAAAACACCCGTAAAGCAGGCGATTGAAACAAAGATCACGCTGTCTAAAAATTCACCAACCAGCGTACTTCCAATTGTCCGGACAAAAAGAAGCCTGCCTTTCATCGCGATTTTTACCTTTGAAAGCACAACGGAGTTTGAAAACTCGCCCGCAAAGTAACCGGCAAGGCTGGCTATAGCTATACCGCCCGTACTCATACCGCCCAGGATAGCGTCATAGGCGGCGGTTCCGGCATAAGTTTCCCAAACCGGATCGGCAGGCAGGACGCGCAGCAGAAAAAATACAAGGGAGCTTAAGACAAGAGCGCAAAATCCGGTCCAAATCACGCGGCGCGACGCTTTAAATCCGTAAACCTCTGTCAGAATATCACCTAACACATAAGAAAGCGGAAATATCAATGTACCGCCGTCGAACGCAAGAGGGAGTCCAAAAATTGAAAAGCCTAAATCAACAATTTTCGCGGATGACGCTACATTGCTAAGAATGAGCGTCATCACGAAAAATGACATTATAATATCCAAAAACCTGTAATTTAAGCCCCCCCGTAAGCCCCGCATTAAGCCCCGCCGCCCGCTCAAACTTAAGCCCATTTAATGAAACCGGAACGGTATGGGTGTATCAACGCGGTGTGTTTGGGCAAAATACGAACTGTATATCCCTGCATACCCGTATCCGTACATTCGATGCGCACTTGATACCGGTAGCCGTTGCCTTCCTTGCCGGCGCTTTTCATCTCGCAGCGGCGGGCATCCTCAATGTTTTTTTGGCTTGATACCGCGCCAAAATAAAGTTCCACCTGTACTTCTTCCGGTCTAAGTTCGCCAAGTTCTATGTAAGCGTTCACCGCGATAAAGTCGCCGCGCTGCATGACGGACTTCGCGTTTGACGTTATCCCGCCTATCTTTATCTTTTCCCAAGAATCGTTCAGCCTCGCAAAATACGCGGCGAGCGCCTTTGACTCAGAATAATCTGTCCTGATGATACGCTGATAGCTCTTAATCGCGGGAAAATAAAACTTGTTGGAATAATCCATCAACATACGGTGGCTGGACATCGAAGGCCCAATTTCCTGCATCGAAGCCTTCATCATCTTTATCCATTCCCTGGGCAGGCTGTCGCGCCCGCGCTGGTAGAACA
>JAISCO010000249.1 GCA_031265535.1 Spirochaetaceae bacterium
CCAACAACAAACTTATTTGTATGTGGGGGGGGCATCGAACTCTATCATTCCGCCGCGGCGGAATGATAGAGTAATGACAACAGCTGCTATTGGTTAGCTATCTGGTCATAAGACGCTTCAATGGCGCCGTCTTTGGTACCGTCCGGTTTGATAGGAGTTACCTTCCATGTCATTTTACCGGCGATCAGTTCCACTTCTTCCACAGGCTGCTGCGATAGCGGATCGTCCGACCCGGTGTCAATGGTTTTTACTTCCGCTTTCGCTACACGAACATTTTCCATCGTCAGTTCGTACACGGGAGTCTGAGATCCCGCTATCACGCGGCAATATTGGAAAACCGCTTTCTCTATCTTATTGCCGTTCATGCAGTAAAGCTGCAATTTAGGCGTAGATTTATCTACCGCATGAGTAAAATGAAACGGCGCAAATTGTCCGCGTCCTGCTACATCACCGCTGCGCTGAATCGAAACATTCTGCGTAGATCCGTTGGCAAAAGAGATAAGCTCCACCCACTTGTCGTGAGCTTTGTCAGAGGCCTGTCCCTCAATCCCGTCCAACTGTAAAAAATAAACACTTGCCATAATTTTACCTCCAATAAGTAAAACATTTTGTTAATTAGGCAGTTTCAAAACTATCGTGTTTTGAAACTGTTTTTAACTCTTTAATAATATAACCATTTATACCCGCAAATGTTACACAAACCGGTTATATGCCGGCAGTTTTACTTTTAGTGCTAAAAGTAAAACTGCTGCCCGCCTGTTGCTCTGTCTACTACCCGCTGTTAATTGTTAATGGGTGGGGGTAGCGAAATAGACCGGAATGTTCGCCAACTTTCGTTGGCGCGCGCAGCGGAATGAGGACTATGGAGCGTAGGGGGAGCAGCGACAAAAATTTATCATAAAAACTTCAAAATTTTAACGGTTTATGATAAATGCGCTCCCCCCTTTTATTTGAAACCGACTCAACTGTTAATTGCTCATTCCTCATTCCTCATTTTTCCCTGTTCATTGCTAACTGCTAACTGCTGCTTGTTCCTTATTCCTTTTTACCTTTTCCTTGTTATTTGTTCCTTGTTACCATAAATTTTATAAAAGTAAAATTGCTGCCCCCCCCCCCCCCCACATGGTATTTTATTTACCGGCGGCGGGAACTTTAGTAACCAAACGCAGGGAGGCGGTAAGCCCCTCAAGCTGGTAATGCGGACGCAGATAGAAACGCGCCGAATAGTACCCCGGCTGCCCCTCGATCGCTTCTACCTCAACCTTGGCTTCCGCCAGAGGATACTTTGCCTTGATTTCATCGGAGGCGTTTGGGTCGCCGGTAACATATCCCGATATCCAGTTAGACAGCCATACCTGCATATCCTCTTTTTCTTTGAATGAGCCTATTTTATCGCGGACCATACATTTTAGGTAATGAGCAAAGCGGCTGACCGCAAATATGTACGGAAGTCTGGCGGAAAGCGCCGCGTTGGCTGTAGCGTCCGGTGAATCAAACTCCTGCGGACGATTTACGGTCTGCCCGCCAAGGAATACCGCGTAGTCGGTGTTTTTCCAGTGAATCAGAGGCAAAAATCCGTTTTTTGACAACTCGGCCTCGCGCCTGTCGGTAATCGCGATCTCTGTCGGGCATTTCATCGCCATACCGCCGTCATCCGTGGGGAATGTGTATACCGGCAATCCTTCTACCATACCGCCGGACTCTACGCCCCTTATATTGGCGCACCAGCCATAGTTCGCGAAGGCGCGGTTGATATTCACTCCCATAGCATAGGCGGCATTCATCCAGTTGTATTTGTTGCTGTCCCCCGCCCCTGTATCTTCCTCAAAATCAAACTCTTCCACAGGATTGCTTTTAATCCCATAAGGGGTGCGGCTCAGCACACGGGGCAGTACCAGCGCCACATAGCGGCTATCGTCCGAGTCCCTAAACGAGCGCCACGCCGCATACTCCGGCGTCGAGAATATTTTGGTAATATCACGCGGATTTGCCAGTTCCTGCCACGAATCCAGGTTCATTATCGAAGGATCCGCCGCGGAAATAAACGGCATGTGCGACGCCGCGGCAATCTGGGAAATTCCTTTAAGAACTTCCATGTCCGGCGGCGTCTGATTAAAATAGTAATCGCCAATCAGGGCGCCATAGGGTTCGCCGCCGGCGGTTCCGTACTCTTCTTCGTAAAGCCGCTTAAACAAGGGACTCTGATCCCAAGCCGTTCCTTTGAATCGTTTAACAGTTTTACCCAACTCCGCTTTGGAAATGTTCATTACGCGAATTTTAAGGCGGTCGCTCGTAGCTGTGTTGCTGACAAGATAATCCAAGCCGCGCCACGCTCCTTCCAGTTTAGAAAAATCGGGATGATGTATTATAAGATTAACCTGCGCCGAAAGTTTTTTATCAAGTTCGGCAATGATCCCCTCAATCGTTTTTACCGTGTCGTTGGATATTAGAGCGGCATTTTCCAGAGCCTGATTCACAAGGGTTTTTACCGCTCCCTGTACCGCCGTTGTGGCCTCTTCCGATTTGGGTTTAAATTCTTGATTCAACAAGGCCTCAAAATCGGACATCTCTAAAGTTTCAGGATTAAGCGGATCTTTTTGTTCCGCCTGTTTTTCTACAGCATCTGACATAAATACCTCTCTAATTATTTATTTAGCATCGCCTTCAGCGCCGCCGCCGTCAGTCTTTGGCGCGCCTTCATCAGTTTTGGGCGCGGCTGCTTCCGCGGCGCCTGCTTCTGGACCACCTGCTTCTTTTGCTTTTTGCGACAAAGCTTTAAGCAACGCCGGGTCTTTAAGAATTTTGTTTAACAAGTCCTCGGCTCCCTGCTTGCCGTCCATATACGAAAGGAGATTAGCAAGCTGTTCCCGCGCTTCCATTAGCTGCTTTAAGCCGTCCACTTTAGAGGTAACCGCGCCGGGCAAAAAATCCCCCATACTTTCGAACGTCATATCAATCGGGATATTCCCTTCGCCGCTCAGCACATTGGGAACCGAAAACGCTACACGGGGCTTGATCGCCTTTATTCTGTCGTCAAAATTTTCACTGTTGAATTCAAGCATCTGGCGATCGTCTACACGAGGCAAGGGTTCTTCAGGTTTACCGGAAAGATCCGACATAACCCCCATGACAAATGGAAGTTCTACTTTTTTCTCAGCGCCGTTCTGCTCGACATCATACTCGATCTGCACACGCGGCGCTCTGTTTTTAGCTATAAACTTTTGACTGCTTTCCGCCATAATAACTCCTTAAACTGATTATATAAATTTGCTCAAAAACTCAAAAATTCCGAGCAAGTCTTTTCCAAAGTCTTGCGGCAAATTTGCCTGTGTTTTTTTTCGTAGTTTGGTCCGATACCCCATCCTGAAAGGGGATATTTATACCTCATTTGTTTTCAGGTTTTATGCCTAATATGTCGCGGCCGCGCGGCAGGGCGTCCGGCATTATATCCTCAATTAAATCAATAAAACTCATCTCTGAAAAGCGCAAAGCGCGGTTTACCAGCATAGGAATGGGGCTGTTGGGTTCCTGTGTTTGAAAATATTCGGCCCCCTTTTTTAGAAACTGCAAAGCCTCCGCCCGTGAATTGGCCTTATTTGAGGGCATGGAAAACTGCCCCTCGCCGGCGCCACCCGGCTCAGGCGCGTTAGTTGCCGCCGCGTCTTCCCTTGCCGCGTTTATGCCTGTTTTGTATGAATCATAAAACTTGATTATATAATCTATCTCGTGGTTTAAGGCAGACATATCAAGGGTGTTATCATTGCCCATTTTTGCGTTCATGCTTTCGCAAAGATCAAGTATAAGCGCCTTTGCTTCTTTGGCAGAGGCGGATAAGGCTTCTATTTCAGCCGCCGGCGCGCTAATGAATTCGGCGCGGAGTAATTTTGCGTCAATCGTGCTGCCGGGAACTTCTATCTCGTTGGTAGAGATAAGCAGGTCCCGCAATGTGTACCGGAGCGACGGTATAAGGCGGCTCTCTCTGAATCTGGGTATAAACATGATTGGGTCGTTTACGGAACCGGCCGGCGGGGAAAGCATGGAAAATATGTTCAAACGTTCCAACGGATCATTGTTATCGTCGGGATCAAGGCGGGGATAGAAATCATCCCAAAGTTCTTTTACAAGAAATAAGGGCAGTTTTAAATATTCTGTCAGGCCGTTAAGTCCTCCGGTTACCGCTTCCGCTATCGTTAAATATACCGCGACCCTCAGATCCCGCGTCCGCGTCCACAATTCCAGACAATTCTTTTTTAGCGCTTTCCAATCCGGCCCGCGCCCTTCAACTTTCGCGTCCCCCATATAGCTGTCCGGGACATCTACCGCCAGGCTGTCCATTTCCGTATATAACGGATCGTACTCAAGATTTTGCCCCGCCGGCTCGCCGCCCGCAAGAGGTTTTACTAATTCGTCTATACTCACCACTGCCAGCCTATCCTAAAAAGTAAAGTTAGTCTACGAATTTACATACGAAATGTCAATACGACTAATAAGGGAAAGGGAAAAAGTAAAAGGGAAGAAGTGAAGAGGGGGCCACTGATTACGCAGATTACACTGATTTTTGGGGTATCGGCGGCACGGAGTGAATGTTGCTTTGGGTATGACGGCGCGGAGCGGACTTTAACCCGCTGTGAAGTAAAAGGTAAAAAGGAAGAAGGAGCAATTAGCAGTGAGGACTGAGGAATGAGGAGTGAGAATTGAGAATGAGCAATGCAGGCAGCCGCGTATGCAAAACGCCGTTTTCGGACCCGGCGGCACGGAGTAAAGTCCTCTTTGGGTATGCTGCCGCGTAGCGGACTTTAACCCGCTGGCGGGTATGCTGCCGCGTAGCGGACTTTAACCCGCTGGCGGGTATGCCGGCGCGGAGCGCATATAAACCCGCTGGCGGGCGGGGTTGACTTTTTTTTGCGGGGGGGGCATTATAATTTATAGAAGCCGTCGTCTGGCGGCGTATAATCAAAATAATGTGAACCGTGTCCCGCTTTTGAAGCTGGTCCTGTTGCTGTATTATGGGGCAGGTTCAAGGAAGAGGAGTAAAAATCATGGCAAAACAGTTGTTGTTCAACGAAGAGGGCCGCCGGAAACTGCTGGCGGGAGTTGAGCAAATTTCCAGAGCGGTCAAAGTTACACTGGGGCCCAAAGGGAGGAATGTCCTTTTGGATAAGAAATTCGGCGCCCCCACAGTGACGAAAGACGGCGTTTCTGTTGCCAAAGAAATTGAGTTGGCTGACCCTTATGAGAATATGGGCGCTCAGTTACTAAAAGAAGTGGCTACAAAAACAAACGACGTGGCCGGCGACGGTACGACAACCGCCACAGTATTGGCTTATGCGTTGGTAAAAAAAGGTTTGGAATCCGTTTCGGCAGGTATGACACCTATAGAATTAAAACGCGGCATTGATAAGGCGGTTGAAATTGCCGTTGAAGAGATTAAGAAAAATTCAAAATACATTAAGGACAAAGAAGAAATTTCCAATGTAGCGTCAATTTCCGCCAATAACGATGTTGAAATCGGACAAACTATCGCGGACGCGATGGAAAAAGTCGGAAAAGACGGCGTTATTACGGTAGAAGAATCCAAAACGATGGAAACAAGCATCGAATTTGTAGAAGGAATGCAGTTTGACCGCGGCTATATCTCGGCCTATTTTGTTACCGACCGTGATACCATGACAAGCGTATACGAAGACGCCTACATACTGATACACGACAAGAAAATTTCTTCAATGAAAGATATGCTGCCGCTGCTTGAAAAAGTTGTTCAGAGCGGTAAACCGCTGCTCATCATAGCCGAAGATGTGGACGGCGAGGCGCTTTCTACACTCGTGCTGAACAGCCTGCGCGGTACACTGCGCGCCTGTGCCGTTAAAGCGCCCGGTTTTGGCGACAGACGCAAAGCCATGCTGGAAGACATCGCCATACTAACAGGCGGTACGGTTATTACAGAAGAACTTGGCCTTAAACTTGAAAACACCGACATTTCCCAGCTTGGCAAGGCAAAGACTATCAAGATTGACAAAGACAACACGACCGTCATCAACGGCGCGGGTAAAGAAAAAGACATAAAAGACCGCATTGCCCAGATAAAAGCTCAAATTGCGGACACCACGTCTGACTATGACCGCGAAAAACTGCAAGAACGGCTTGCCAAACTGGCGGGCGGCGTCGCGGTGATAAATGTGGGAGCAGCTACGGAAGTTGAACTAAAAGAGAAAAAGCACCGCGTAGAAGACGCTCTTTCGGCGACACGCGCCGCAATCGAAGAGGGCATTGTTCCGGGCGGCGGACTTGCGCTTATACAGGCTATTCCCGTGCTGGAAAAAGCCGACTTGTCAAAGTATACACGGGACGAAGGCGTAGGCTTCCAGATTGTAAGACGCGCTCTTGAAGAGCCAATTCGCCAGATTGCCGAAAACGCCGGACTCGACGCGGGCATAATCGTGGACAAAGCAAAGCATGAAAACGCCGGCATTGGCTTTGACGCGGCAAAAGAGGAATGGGTAGACATGGTAAAAGCCGGCATCATTGATCCGGCAAAAGTTACCCGTTCCGCGTTGCAGCACGCCGCTTCAATAGCGAGTCTGTTGCTTACCACTGAATGCGCGATTACCGATATTCCTGAAAAGAAGGACGCTGCGGCTATGCCGGGCGGCGGTATGGGAGGCATGGGTGGTATGGGCGGCATGGATTATTAAGCCCTGAACATCCTACTTGGAATCGCGGTCATATCATTATTGGCCGCGATTTTTTTATTTTTATACCTCGTTTTTTTTTCAAGACACAGTGTTCCGGTGGGACCGAATGACAGAAAGCCGCCGGTTACGGGCAGCATTCCCGAAGGACAACGTGGAGATGCCCGCGTCTGTCCAATCTGCGCCGCGCGTTTTGACCACGGCGATATGATAAAATCAAAAATTTTTCCGCCAAGCGGCCGTCCTTACCGGCTTTTGCACATTGTAGGTTGTAAATTCTGCCTTAACGGAGAGCGCCGGCGGCTATGTCCTGTCTGCGGGACGGAACTTTCTGTAAACGATTATCTTGTTGCCCGCATCTGGCAGGAGCCGCCTAAACCGCAAGTGCGCATACAAGGATGCGTCCATTGTTTTGTAAGCTTAGGACGGCGCTCATGATAGACCTTCATACACATTCAACCGCGTCCGACGGCAATTTGACGCCCGCCGAATTGATACACGCCGCCCATTCGATCGGCATAGATACGATTGCGTTGACAGATCACGACACAATCGACGGCATCCCCGAAGCGGCGGCCGAGGCGCTGCGCCTTGGCCTTAACCTTATACCGGGCATAGAGATTGATATTAACTGGCATTACAAAGTTGGCGGAACAATGCAGCGGGGGAACATTGCCCGCGAGTTTCATCTTTTAGGTTTGGGACTTAAAAGCCCGTCGCCCGAGTTCATTGATTTGCTGGCTGAAATCAGAAATGATCGTATGCGGCGCAACCTGGTCATCATTGAAAAAATGCGCGACGCGGGCATAGATGTCCATTATGAAGATATTAGCCGCATGACCGGCGGCAGCTGCATAGGAAGACCGCATTTTGCGCAATACCTTATTAAACTGGGCAAGACGCGAAGCATACAAGCGGCGTTTGACAACTTTTTGGGTAAGGGAAAACCATTTTACATTCAAAAAACAGGCGCTGATTTTATACGGGCAAGCAGCGCCATCCACGAATCGGGGGGTATCGCTGTACTCGCCCACCCGACAACACTGTATGTGTCGTGGGGTAAACTGCCGGACATACTTGCCGAACTCAAGGAACAGGGGCTGGACGGAATTGAGGCATGGCATCCTGTAGCAAACGAGCGCGTATGTTCAAGGCTGGAGACTATTGGGCGGAAGCTCAATCTGCTAATCACCGCCGGCAGCGATTTTCACGGCGAAAAACGCCCGGGACGCCGGTTAGGATACACGGGGGGCGGGCGCCGGATAGACGATTCTTTTTTGGATAAACTGCCGCGCTTTTAGCCCTTTTAGACACGCCGCACGCGTTCAACAAGACGTTTTATTTTTTCGCGGTTTTTTAGCCCGCCGCTTTCCGCCCCGCTTGACACGTCTATGCAGAATGGTTTTAACGAAACGGCCTCGTCTATGGTATCCTGATTGACGCCCCCGGCAAGAAACCATGGCCGCCTGCCTAAGTTTGCAAGATGCAGAAGCGACCAGTCAAAACGCTTCCCTGAACCGCCGCCTGAATCGAATAAAATAAAATCTGCCACGGTAGATACCGCGACATCCAACGCTGTCCAGCCCAAGCTGTTCGGGGCGCGGCATACCGTTTTTATAACCGGTATGCCGCGCATTTTGATTTTTTCTATGTAAAGCTCGTCCTCTCCGCCGTGCAGTTGGGCAATACTGATGACCCCGTCCATGTACAAGGCTATTATGTCGTCCACCGGCGCGTTTACAAATACGCCTACCGGCGTGATTTTGGATTTTAGTCTGGAACTGAGTTTTCGCGCCATGCCGAAATCGACCTGCCGGCTGCTCTTAGCAAACACAAATCCCGCGTAGTCTGGTTCAGCCTCGTTTACATAATCAATATCCTCTTCACGGAAGAGGCCGCATATTTTTATTTTCATTCATAACTCCGGTAAGAAGCGAAAACTTGTTTACCGCCAATCCGCGCCGAAAAGCAGAAGTTCATGTTCACAGCAGCCCATAAATCGTGGTTTTGCGGCAAATTCACCGCAGGTGAACAGCAAAACCTACAAGCGCGGCCTTTAAGCGGCATATAACAGTAAGTTTTTTGGGGCCTACGCCATGCTGCATTACCATGCACACGCTCACTAGTTCACGTGCCGTTTTTTGGGCGGGGGGAGCCGTAACAAAAAATTCATCATGAACTTCAAAATTTTAACGGTTTATGATTGATGCGCTTCCCCTCATTCAAGTAAGAAGTAAAAGATAAAAGGTAAAAAATTCCCTGCTATCCCTGCTAATTGATAATTCTTAATTGCTCATTGCTAATTTTTCCCTTTTACTTTTTCCCTTTTACTTAAAATGTGTGGGCTGCTAAGCCTCAAAATCCTGTACCACAAAAGTAACGACGCGGTATTCCAGCAGCTGCAATATTTCCAGAATTGCGTTCACGCGGACAAAGGGTACGTCCTTATCCGCGATTATGTGAATTTGCGTGTCCGGCGCCGTCCTGTATAACTCGCCGACCGTATTTTCAATTTCACCAAGGTTTGAGCTTATGCCGTCCATATAAACAGAGCCGGATTTATCTACCCATAATTCAAGCGTATTGCTCTCGTTTAATTTTCTTACCGATTCGGCAGCTTCGGGATAGTCTATTTTTACCTCTTTACGATAATTTATCAGCGAAACGAGCATTATAAAAATCAAAAGAAGAAAGGCGACATCCGACATTGCGTTCATTGGAACTATGAAAGGGCGGCGTTTGCGGGAAAAATCCATCATTCATCCTTTTGCATCTTGAATGAAAAAGATTCGATTTTTAGTTTTTGAGCAAGCTCGACAAAGGATACCACGCTCTGCCACGGCGCGTCTGGCGAAACGGTCAAGACTAACGCAAGGTTGGGATTAAGCGCCGCGCCGATGAGTATCGCGCGTTCAGCCGTTTTTATATCTATCGGTTTTCCGTTTGAAATGATGCGTCCGGTTTTGTCCAGTTCGTAACGAAGTATATCATTTTTTGCCGCCAGTCTGGTCGAATCTTTGGCGGGCAAGTTCAGCAAAAGCCCTTTAGTAACATTGAAACCTGCTATTACAATAAAATAAATTATCAGCAAAAACGCTATATCGCTTGTAGCCGAACTTTCATCAAACTTTCTTTTTACACTGCGTTTAATGACCACTGCCCGCAATCTCCAGAATTACTTCCGAACAAGATTTTTCCGCGTCCGCCGCAAAATTGTCAACGGTATGTGTCAAAAGCGAGTTGGCGACCATTGCGACAATGGCGATGATAAGGCCAAAAACAGTTGTTATGAGAGCCTCGTATATGCCGTTTGCGACAATCTGCGCGTTTACTTCCGAGGCTTCCGCAATGGACTTGAACGCGCCTATCATGCCGGAAACCGTCCCTAAAAAGCCGGTAAGCGGCGCTACGGAACCAAGCGC
>JAISCO010000423.1 GCA_031265535.1 Spirochaetaceae bacterium
ACCGGATTGCTGCATGAACTTTCAGAAGCGGTAAAACGTATTTACGCAAAGATGGACAATCCGTTTCTTCAAAGTCAGGGTAAAAACGAAAAATACCATTTATTTTATCACGCGCCGACGGTAATAATCGTTTCCGGCAACAAAGAGGCGTTGCTCCCCGAACTTGACTGCGCCGTCTGTGTTGAAAATATGCTTCTTGCAGCAGAAGCATTGAATATCGGATCATGCTGGATTAGCGGGCTTGACTTGCTTGCGAATACCGGTGAGCCGGTTCTTAAAAAACTGAACGTTCCTGATAATTATAAACCGTATTTTTCAGTGTCTTTAGGTTTCAAAAAAAACGAAAACCCCAAAGCCGCGCCGCGAAAGGAAAATATTATAAATTTTATAAGGCAAGAATTAACAATGAACAATTAGCAATGCCGCCAGCCGCGTATGCCAACCGCCGTTTTCGTATTGATGGCAGAGGCCGAAGCCTGCTTTGGGTATGCCGGCGTGGAGCGCATTGAAGCCCGCTGGCGGGCGCATGAATGTTAAATTCAGGGGTGCTAAAACCGGTCAAATTCCCTTGTTCAAGCCTTCAAAATCTGATACATTCAAACAGGAGGCAGTAAAATGGCAGCTAAGGTCAAACCCGTGCAGCCCACGGAGATAAAAGACAAGAAAATCGCCCGTCAGGTTATTGAACAAATCCGTAAACCCATACCCTCATCGGTGTACCAAAAGCACGAACAAATTGCCGCTTACATTGACAAGTTTTTCAAATAACCCGCTATGAGAAAGAATTTTGCAGAAATAGGGCGGTCCAATGAATTTAAGCTGGAAGCCCTTACTTCTCAAAACCCTCACAGTAGTTTTAATTGCGCGGTTACAGAGTATAACGATTATTTGCTAAATGACGCGCTACGCTCGCAAAATGACCATATAGCCCTTACATGGCTTCTTACCGAACGGTCTAGTGGTAAAGCCGCCGCCTATATGTCCCTTATCATGGACGCGATAAAACTGTCTTTCACAGAAAAGGAACTCCACAAGCTCGATTATCCGTTCAAGACTATACCGGCCATGAAGATTGCAAAATTAGCGGTTGACAGTGGGTTTTCTGAAAAATACAAAGGTATTGGAACCTTCATGCTAGACAGTGCGGAACGCCCTGCATGGGCATGTAATGCGACCTACTGCGCCGCCCGTTTCCTCACTGTGGATGCAGATATAGAACATGATGAAGGCGTTCTGGCCTTCTACCGGAAAAACGGCTTTGTTCAGAATGCCGAACTTTTCAACAAAAAACGCAAAACAATCAGCATGAGGAAGGATATTTGGGTTTAAGGACAGTCAACTGAGCCTTTTCCAAAACTCTAACAAGTGCGCAAACTTTGTTTGCGATGGCGGCAACACATTGAAACCCACCGGCGGGCTAACAGCCGTTTCAGACCTGACGGCAGAGATCGAAGCCTGTTTTGGGTATGCTAGCGCGGAGCGCATTAGGCTGTGTCAAAACTCAAAAAATCGAAATGACACCGCTATATATAGCGTTATTAAACCGTATAATAAAGAAAATAACGCTATATATGGAGCGACAATGACTTTTGACACAGGCTGGCATGTAAACCCACTGGCGAGGGTAGCGGAAAAGCATTTTTGTGAAGCAAAAATCTTTGGAGCGCAGGGGGCGTGGGCAAGAAGGCTGCGGTTGGCCGATGATGTATGGAAACAGCCCCCTCTTCCTGAATAGAAAAATGAGCCGCAAATTACACGAATTAACGCGAATTATCGAAGTGAACCCCACCGGCGGACTAACAACCGCGTATGCCAAATGCCCTTTTCGGACCTGAAGGCACGGAATAAAGCTTGCTTTGGGTATGCCGGCGCGGAGCGCATGTAAACCCGCACAATAAATGAACAGTGAGCAATTAGCAATGCCGCCAGCCGCGTATGCCAAACGCTTTTTTCAGACGTGACGGCAGAGGTCGAAGCCTGTTTTGGGTATGCTAGCGCGGAGCGCATGTAGACCCGCTGGCGGGCGCTGGCGGGTTGTAAATTTTGGGGGGGACGGTTAGAGTGAAGATATGCTCGCATTTTATTTTACACTCGATCGCGTAAAAGACGATTTTTCAACAGGGACGGTGCTGCGCTTTACGACAGGCAAAGAGCGGAATACTTCAGGACGACAGACAGCGCGAAAAAGCGCCGTAAACATCCCCGACTACCGGCGCTACACAGGCGCGGAACGAGAAGCCCTAAGAGAATTTATGGCGGATTACAACAGACAGACCAGGAGTTTTTTTGTTGATTGGGACAGCCGTGAAAAACAACCCGGCGCGGCCGTTTTTAACCCGGAACCACGCCTTATAAACCGGATTTTGGCGGCGGGACTGCTCAGAAATACCGAAGGCGGGGCATTAAAAGCCGCGGATGGACTTTACCGGTGCGCGCTAAAAATAAACCCCGGCAAAGGCGCGTCGGTAAGACTAAACCTCGTACTGGAAGATGAAAACGGAATGGAAGCGGTAGGCGGCGCGGGGGCCGGCGATTTTGCCGTATACGGCGACTCGCTTGCGGGCACATCAGACACCATATACCGGCTTGAAGACATGGGCCCCCGCTGGATGGAGACTGACTCCCTTAACACAAATATCCCGAATGAAGACATCCCGGCCTTTCTATCGCTTGCTTTTTCACGATTCCCGAACATACCGGTACTGTACGAAGGCTGGAACGTCAGAAAGGCGCACGCTATACAAGCCGCGCCCGCCCTGCTCTTTATGGAAATTGACCGCTACGGATACCTGCATGTGCGCCCCGTCTCGTACCTGCAAAATTTTCCGCCGCTCTTTTTGGAGAATGAAGAGATAATCACCGCCGTAACCATGGACGAGGCGGAAAAAACGCTGAGCGTCCGCGAAGTCGTGTTTCCGGAAGATTCCGGCGAACTATTTAACGATATGATGCTAAAATGGGACAAGACGGCAAAAAATATGTTCCATGAAGAGAGCGGCCGCTTTATACTTGCCCCCGATTTAGCTAAAAAGTTTTTTACCGAAAACATCATAGAACTTACCAGAAATTTTGTGCTGCTGAAAACCGCCGTGCTAAAAGACTACAGCCTGAACTTCTCGCGCCCCAGGGTGCATTTTTCTATGGGCAAGGGCATAGACTATCTATCCGGCTCATGCGAAGTTGAGATTGACGGAGAAACATTCCTGTTTTCAGATTTTATGCGCGAGTACAGGAAGAGCTCTTTTATCACACTTTCGGACGGTTCGCGCACATTTCCCGACAAGCGGACAATGGACAAACTTGACAGAATAGTCTCGGCGCTTGACGGCGGCGCTGTTGAAATGTCCTTATTCGACATACCGGTACTGATGCGGGATGAGAACATCGAGATTGAAGGGGCGGCATGGGAGGATGCAAGGCCGTTTTTTACGAACTATAACGGCATAGAAAAACGCGCCGGGGAGTGGGCGCTGACGGACGGACAACTGCGTCCTTACCAGGAATACGGCGTGCGCTGGCTGGACTATCTGCGGGAGTACGGCATGGGCGGCTGCCTCGCGGACGAGATGGGATTGGGCAAGACGATTCAGGTGATAGCGTTGCTGCGCTCGCTGTATCTTGCCGGGAAGGATGCCGGGGATAGAACCGTTAACGCGCCGTGCCTTGTACTCTGCCCAAAGTCCGTAGTGTTCAACTGGGATGCCGAGATACGGCGCTTTGCCCCGGAACTCCCCGTGTCGGTGCACTATGGGGCGGACCGGGACTTTTCCGGCGTAAAGGCGGATGAATTCCGCGTGATACTGAGCACCTACGCCACGCTGCGCCGCGATATTGAAGATTTTGCTTCGATAGAATTCCTGTATATAATTCTGGACGAATCGCAGAACATAAAGAACCTGGCGACCCTCACCGCCGCCGCCGTGATGAGCCTTAAAGCAAAACACCGCCTGGCAATGAGCGGCACTCCCATAGAAAACAGCCTTTCCGACCTATACAGCCTGTTCCGTTTCCTGAATCCGGCATTTTTCAACTCGCAAAAACAGTTTGTCTCCCGCTACCTTAGTCCCATTCAAGAAGGAAATGACGAGGACGCGCTGCATGATCTGAAAGCCCGCATATACCCGTTCATACTGCGCCGCCTGAAGCGCGATGTGCTGCGGGATCTGCCGCCCAAGACCGAGGAAACGGCGTTTATAGAACTGGGGGCGGAGCATCTTGCCGCATACCACAGGCGGCGGCTCGAATACAAGATGCTTATCGAAGGGATAATTGCCGGTGGGGAGTACAACAAACAGTCTTTCTTTATATTCAAAGCGCTTTCCGAATTGCGCCGCCTAGCGACCGCGCCGGAATCGTCCGGCGACTATGCGGATATTTCTGAAAAACGGAAATATTTGATTGATGTCATTTCCGAACTGGCGGATAACGGGCATAAGTGCCTGGTATTCACGAACTTTTTGGCGAATGTAGAGAATGTAAGCGGGGATTTGACTAAACGGGGCATAGGAAATATCACAATGACGGGCGCTACGAGCGACCGCCAGACCCTTGTACACCGGTTTCAAACCGATGCCGGCATAAAAGCCTTTATTATGACGCTGAAAACAGGCGGTATAGGCCTTAACCTGACCGCCGCGGACTATATTTTCATAATGGATCCCTGGTGGAACGCCGCCGCGGAGATGCAGGCCATAGACCGCGCCCACCGGATTGGGCAGGAGAATCCTGTGTTCTGCTACCGGCTGATAGCCCGCGACACGATAGAAGAGCGCATACTCGAATTGCAAAAACGCAAGGCCGGGCTTGCCGAATCGCTGCTGTCAGATGATTCCGGCTCGCTCAAGGCGCTTTCGGCGGATGACGTAGCGTATCTTGTGGGGGACGAATAGATGATTGCCATACCGGAAAATATAGAAACCAGACAAGCGCCGCCGGAGCTTCTGAAAGAGTCGGAGAATACCATACGGAAGTTTTTTAATGCCAATACTCTGACATTGAGCAAAGCAGAGTATATTTGCACGGATTTTTTTGGCATTGGTATGGGATATGGAAAGAAAAAAGAGGAAAAATTCGAAAATGCCATAGACAGATTTTTATTTAAGGAACCCGGTTCTTTTGATTTATGGTTTTCCGCGCGTCCACCGGAGGCGCGGCGAATTTTGTATGCCGTCGTGTTTGAAAACATTATTTTATTTGAAATGCTTGAAAAAGCCTTGAACATGGAAATAAAACTAAAAAATGAAAAATGGTCATCACGAAGGCTGGATCCCCGTTACAATCTTGACTTTCTTACTTTATACAACGCCGAATATTACTACGATACTAAAACTAACAAAAAAAAATCACTCGGCATAAAAATCCCTTACCGCGCCGCGATTCTGCCGCGCCTTGTACCTCCGCCTGAAGCGTCGTTTGAATATTGCATAAGCGCCGAGGCGGATACGGCGTACAACAATTCCGCCGGAATTGCTGAAACATTGCCGCTGTTGTGTAATGTTCTGAGCGATGTTCTTACGGAAGAGGGGGACGAAAAAAATTTGATGCGCGGTTTTTCCAAAAAGATAGTCAAAAAAATATACACCGCTTCCGGCCTGCCGCCTTTTCCGTTGGAAACTGAAAAGGTTGCAGGCGTCTCGCCCTTGTCGGCAGACATGATCGGACACTTCCTGATGTTCATTTCAAGCTTCACCCCCGGCCTCATAAGGACAATAAATCTGCCTGAGACGCTGAAACATTATTTTAACAAGTTCCTTGATTCGAATTTTGAACTTGTATCTTATAGATACGAACCAAAAAACTATTTTGAATACGATATGTTTTTTGGCCACATCAACAAGGGAGCACAGTGGCCGCGGGATTTAGCGCAAAGTACCGATGAAACAGTAACACGTAATACGTTGCGCGGCTGCCTGATTGCCATCGCAAAAGACGGGCGTACATTCGATGCCTGCGCCCTTATAAAACATCTAAAATATTCGGGTAAGATTCTTTCGGGTTTTTCAACAAGCGATCTTCAAAGTTTTAAGATAAAAGCTGAAACAGTATCCATCGACGGATATACATCGGCTAAAGAAGGGTGGGAGAGTCTTAATGCCGCGACCGGGCTTCGTTTTGATTTCATTGAAAAACCGCTTTTTCTGGGATATTTTTACCTGTGCGCGAGTCTTGGAATTCTGGAAATAACGCAGGAACCCCCGCCGTTTATCTGTGAACGCGCAAATAAAAAGATGCCCATATCAATTTTTGACGGCCTTAAAACAGTAAAGATTACGGACTTTGGCCGCTGGTGCCTGGGTATAATCAGCGAACCGCCGGAGTTTGAAAAAAGCAAATACGAGGCCATCGCGGACAGCGAATTATTTCTTGTTACCGTGCGCGGCAGATCGCTTGAACGCACGCTGTTTCTTGACAATATCGGCGAAAAACTCGGCGCGGACAGATGGCGCGTAAATCCGGGAACATTTATTTCAGGTTGTGGAAACAAGACGCAAATAGAAGAGCGAATCAATAAATTTCACGCGCTGATAGAAAGTAATCCCGCGCCGCACTGGGAGGCGCTGTTTAACACCGTGCGCGACCGGGCGGATATCTTCAACAAATGTGTTGTAGACGCGATTGTCTATCAACTGCCGTCCGACAATAAAAGCGAGCGTGAAGCCGTTTCGGAACTGCTTGCCGACCCGGAGCTGCGCGCAATAGCGATGCGCGCCGAAGGCGGGCTGCTGGTTGTCGCGCACCGTAACGAAAAACGTTTTTACACGCTTCTGGCGGCTCACGGCATCGCCCATTTTGAATCGGCCCGGTGGGGTTGACGAGCCGCCACAGAGCAGGCGCGCCAAAATGGCGAATAAAAAGGAAGAAGGAAAAAGGAGCAATGAACAATTAACAATGAAGAGGGAGCAATTAATGAGGAGTGAGGAGTGACAGGCTCTCCTAGGATAGCGTCCGTGTCGTGTCCCTGGAGCGTATACATATCCGTTGCTGATTCCGTTTTGTCTGCATACATCCTGTTGGCATAAAAATAGCATTATATCATTGCGTTGTCCAGGAACGGCGCAGACGCTTGTGCGCATGCGGCAGTCTCTGAACAACTTTGCTCAAACTATTGCGCGGCTAAGGCTGGGGCTGGGTCCAGCCGCTGCCGTCCATGTTAACCGCCCCGCCCGTTCCGCCTACCAGGGACCGGTGTCGCCGTTAAAGACAACCCCCTCGCCCAGGGCGGTTTCGCGATGATTGGTGTTCCCGTCGTAGTAATACACCACGTCGCCTTTGTCCGCTTTGTGGTCGTCGGGTGTCGTCCGTGTCCCGTCCACCTTCCTTGTGCCTACCCAGTTGCTAAGGGCGTCGTTGGCGGTGTAGCCGTAAATCACACCGCCCGTCTTGGTAAACGAGTCTGAGCCTCTCAATAACACCCCGCCGCCGTAGTAGTCGGTATTGTTGCCGCTAATCACACCGCCCGTCATTATGAAAGTAGCATTTACATACACCCCGCCGCCGCCGTAGTAGCTGCTGCCGCCATTGGCTGTATTGCCGCTAATCTCACCCTTGTTCATCGTGAAAGTACTGGACCCGTACACGGCGGCTCCGCCGCCGTTGGTGGCGGCTGTATTGCCGCTGATCTTCCCGCCGTTCATGGTGAACGTGGAGTCGTTTTGCATATACACCCCGCCGCCGTGGGTGATGACTGTATTGTCGCTGATCTCACCGTCGTTCATGGTGAAAGAGCCGCCGGAGTACACCGCCACCCCGCCGCCGCCGTTGAACATACCACCGTTGGCGGAGGAAGTGTTACCGCTAATCGCACCGCCGTTCATCACAAGGGCGCCGCCGACGCCGACATAAACGCCGCTGCCGCCGACGCCTGTGGTGTTGTTGTTGCCCGTAATAACCGCGCCGTCTTCAAGGACGAGCTCCCCGCCCGACGTCACACTGATAAGGGGGGCGGTGTTACCGTCCTTGCCCTTAAAGGTGATGTTCTTCAGGGTCAGCTTTACCCCGCTCCCCACGGTGATGACGGAGCCTTTGCCCTCCCCCGTCAGCGCTATCACCCTCTTCCCGCCGTCAATGGTCACCACGGCGGGGCTGTTGTCGGTTTCATCGCCGGTATGGGTGAGGAGCAGCCCTTCCGCGCCGAGGTCCGTGTCTATCGCGAAGCTCACCTCTTCCGCGGTACTGTCCAGATAAATATCCAGGGGTTCTTCGCTCTCCTTGTCCGTCCGTATCATGTATATGGCGCTTACCTTGTTGTCGGCAGTCCCCGAGAAGTAGAGGGCATTCGGAGAGCCTGTCCCTCCGCTCCCTTTGCCTTTGCCTTTGACTTTGCCGTTGTTTGTGCCCTGCTCCTCCCAAATCTCTTCTTCCGAGCTCTTACATCCCGAAAAGAGGATGGCAAGCGAAAAAAGAAGCGTCAGACAGAGGCAAGCGTATCTGCGCGCCGGCGCCGCTAATCCTCTAAAAACGCGGGG
>JAISCO010000047.1 GCA_031265535.1 Spirochaetaceae bacterium
GCGCGGACGAATCACGCGGCGGAGAATCTGAATGTGCTGAGGAAAACTGCGCTATATCTTCTGAAGAAGACGAGTGTTCCGGAAAAACGTTTTGGACTGAGCCGCAAAATGCTCAGGGCAACCCTCAGCGATGATTTTTTGCGCGATGTTTTGTTCGGCAAAGTTAAATGACGTTGCCCTGCAGGGCAAATAGCGGCTTGACATTGCGTTGGAAATACTAAACCGGAAAGCCTGTTATTCCGATATGAAGATATTATCAGTACAAGCAATCATGGAGCAAACAAATGACCATTAACGCCGCGCTGCAAGCCCTTGATTCCGCCGAAACCAAAAAACTCTTTGCCAAATTGTACGGGACCGAGCCGACGGTTTTCGCGGATGTTTTTGCCGAACAGAAAAAACGTTACGCCGGTGTAATCGGACAATTCAAAAAGCGCTTTGGCGATAAAGACATACGCATATTCAGTTCGCCCGGACGAACTGAAATCGGCGGCAACCATACCGACCACAACCACGGCAAAGTGCTTGCTGCCGGCATCCAGCTTGACTGCATTGGCGTTGTTTCACCCGGCGGGGACGGTCTCATACATATTTTCGATAACGTTTACAACGAGGATTACACTATTGATGCCGGCGCCGCGGCACTGCCGGACGGCGAAAAAGGATCGCCTGCCCTTGTCCGCGGCATTGTCGAAGGTTTTAAGAAAGCGGGTTTCAAGGTCGGCGGATTTTGCGGCTGTTTTTCGAGCGCGATTATCCCCGCGTCGGGGCTTAGCTCTTCCGCGGCCTTTGAAATGCTGATTTGCCGGATCATAAACACGCTTTACAACGGCGGTAATATCCCCATTGAAAAACTTGCGCGGATAGGGCAGTATGCGGAGAATGTCTGGTGGGGAAAAGCGTCCGGCCTCCTTGATCAAATGGCTTGCGGTTTCGGCGGCCTTGCGTCCATTGATTTTGAAAATCCCGACAGCCCTTTGGTGGAAAAAATCCCGTTTGACTTTGCAGCGCAGGAGTACCGTCTGATTATTGTGAATACCGGCGGCGGCCACGCGGAACTCTCCGGGGAATACTCCGCCATTCCAAACGAGATGAAACAGGTTGCCCGGTACTTTAACAAGGACACACTACGGGGCGTTTCCTACGAAGATATAGCAAAAAACCTGCCCGGCATCCGTTCACATTGCGGCGACCGGGCGGTTATGCGGGCATTTCATTTTATTGAGGAAAATATAAGGGTTGACGCTGAAATCGCCGCGCTCAAGGCCAACGATTTTTCAGTGTTTCTGCGCCATGTTGCCGCTTCGGGGAACTCGTCGTGGAAATGGCTGCAAAACGTTTATGTCCCCTCCGATTGCGTACAAAATCAAAGCGTTTCCATCGGCCTTGCTCTCACGGAAATTTTTTTAAGCCGACATAATTTGCAAGACAAGGCGGCCTGCCGCATACACGGAGGGGGCTTTGCCGGTGTAATTCAGGTTTTTCTGCCCAATAAAATGACGGAAACATACACGCGCTGGATGCTTGCTGCCCTACAGCCTGCCCGCAATCCGGTTTTTGTCATGTCCATAAGGCCCGGGGTAACAACGATAATTTGAGTGAACGGTAATTCAAATAAAAAGTAAAAAGGAAAAGAGAACAAGTAAAAATGAGCAAGGAGCAATTAGCAATGAACAATTACCTCTTACAAAGGGGGAAGCGCATTTATCCAACGCTGCAAAAATTTTGAGATATATGATAAAACCTTTGTTACGGCTCCCCCTCGCTCCATAGTCCTCATTCCGCTGCGCGCGCCAACGAAAGTTGGCGAACATTCCGGTCTTGTCCCTCCTTATTGGGTAAAGCAGGCGGCAAAACGTCAGGCAAAACAGTGCACCGCACTGTTTAGTGCTACCCCCACCCATTAACAATGAACTTTTTGTTACGGTTCCCCCCGCCCAAAAAACGGCACGCCCACTAACGTCTTGACATCTTTCAAACTGTGGGTAACGGTCTGGAGACCGAAAGAAGAATATTTTACCTCAAAGTCGAAAAAGTCGAAGAAGGAAAGAGAGAGAAGGGGGGCTCTTAAAAACTTATTCGACTTCTTTGACTTCGCGGTTTATAAAATTCTTCATGTATCACCGGCAGCCTTATTTTTACCGTAAATTTTGGTGTAGGCCGCCTTTTTTCACGCCAACCATAGCATAATCAGTATTCTTTATTCGCAGTGGGGTTTAATACCCCGCCCTTTAGGGCGGTTAGAGTCGGCAACGCCAACAAAAAATGGTAGTAAACCCCACAGATGATAAATTTCCTTACAGAACGAACCTCTTAGATAATGCAACGCTTAACAAGATACCTCGCCCCTTGGGGCGAGGAGGTTCATTTTTTTCAAACAATAAATTTTTTGCTTTACTTGGAACCGTATGCGGTTTTATAGAAATTAATTCATTCGCCAGTGTTTCTGCCGGCACTGAAGAATACTCCCTGCCTTTTTTAATTATTTCCCTTTATTTGTTTACAAAGTATTATTTTTCGCCGGAACGGGACATCAGTTTAATTGAACTGTTTATTCTGGGCGCCTGTTTTGCATGCGCCGTCTTAATTAAATTAAATATGTTTCCTCTTTGGGCGGGATTTTGCATAATTATTTTTATTGAATCAATAATAAAACGCCGTTTTGTTCCGCTTGTAAAATACATGCTGGGATTTTGCGCGGGAATTATCATCATTGCCGTTCCTGTATTTTTGTATTTGAAGCTGAACGGAATTCTGTATGATTTTTTTGATCAAGTTATATACGGCGGGGCGGCAAAAGGTTTCAGCGACGCTTCCAGTATTAAACAGACCGCAAAAAACTTTTTTGTTGTGTTTGAAAGAGGATATTCTTTTATTCCTCTTGTTATGGGCGTTTTTTGGCTTATAATAAATTACAAGAAAAATTACTTTTTATTCTATTTGGGATATACAGTTTCGTATATTTTGATGTTACTGTTTCTTTCATTCTCAGGCGGCGGCAGCCACTATAATTTGAGTCTTGTTCCTTTTTTTATACCAGCTTTTACATTTTTTATTAAACCTATTTATTCCGCGTTTTCCGGCGTGCAAAAACGAAATATAGCGTTGGTATTATTTCTTTGCGTTTGTTTTCTGGGGGCCTTATCCAAATGGCTTGATGATTTAGTGCAAGTGTTTTACGACGATACCGGCGCGCAGTTAATCAGAGCCGGCAAAATGATTGATGAAAACACAATGCCGGGCGATAAAATAATTTCGCTGGGAATAAACGGATACATCTATCCTTTTACCAAAAGAGAAGCCGCGTCAAAATATATCTACCAGGGATCAGGCATTGATCAAATTTCCGGCGCACGCGAAGAATTTCTATCGGATATACTGGGAAATAAACCCGCCGTCATAGCGGTATTCGGCGCGGAAGAACTTAGCTACGATTATCTGCCGGACTGGTACGCGCCGGTTTATAAACTGATAGACGAAGACTACAGGCTGCTGTCGGATGAAAACGGTTATTTTTTGTTTTTACGCAAGTAGTAGACTGATTATACTAAAAATTAGAATTTTACCGCCAAGTCGAATAAGTCAAAAAAGGAAAGGGGGCTCTTAAAAACTTATTCGACTTCTTTGACTTCGCGGTTCATAAAATTCTTCATGTATCCACTGTTAATGGGTGGGGGTAGCGGAAAAGCGTTTTTGCAAAGCAAAAACCTTTGTAGCGTGGGGGAGCCGTAACAAAAAGTTCATCATAAACTTCAAAAATTTAACGATTTAGTATCAATTCGCTTCCCCCTTTTTATTTGAAACTGGCTCAACTGCTAATTCTTAATTGCTCATTGCTAATTCTTCCCTTTTTCCTTCTTACTTTTTACTTTTTCCTCATTTACTCCCACTCAATTGTGGCGGGCGGTTTGCTGGAAATATCGTAAGTCAGGCGTCCTATGCCTTCCACGCTGTTTGTAATCAATGTCGAGATTTCGAGCAGATCCTTAGGCTGAAAAGGATATACGCCGGCGGTCATTCCATCGGCGCTTGTTACCGCGCGGAGCGCCGCCACCCAGCCGTACTTCCGCGAATCCCCGGCGACGCCGACGGAGCGTACCGGCAGCAACACGACGAAGGCTTGCCATATATCATCGTACAGTGTTTTAGTACCGTCCGCCGTCCGCCGTTTTTTTAGCTCGTCTATAAAAACAGCGTCCGCATTACGGAGTATTTCGCATTTTTCACGGGTAACTTCGCCTAAAATGCGCACGGCGAGTCCGGGGCCGGGGAATGGGTGCCGCTTTACAACAGATTCATCAAGTTTAAGCAGGCGGCCAAGAACGCGCACTTCATCCTTGTACAGCTTATCGAGCGACTCTATAAGCCTCCCCGCCCGCCGTTTTGCCTCAACAAGCGGAGTTCCAACATTGTGGTGGCTTTTTATCAGACGGGCGTTATTCCCCACACCTTTACCGCTTTCAATAAGATCCGTGTACAGCGTTCCCTGAGCCAAAAAATATGAGGCGGAAAGTCCAAGCCGCGCGACTTCACGTTCCTGTATCGTGATAAACAGGTCGCCTATTATCTTGCGTTTTTCCTCCGGCGCGGTAATTCCGGCTAAAGCCGAAAAAAATTCATCAGCACAGTGAATTATATGCAGATGACGCGCCCCCAGTTTTTCAAGACTTGTTTTTACCAAACTTGTCTCGTTTTTTCGCATGAGTCCCGTGTCCATGTACATCAAATGGACTTGCTCCGGATCCAGCGCCGTAAGCAGCAAAGCGCCCGCCACCGCCGAATCAACGCCGCCAGAAATTAGCAGCAGAACCGGATGCTCTCCCGCGCGGCGGCGGATTTCCTCTGTTACGCCCGCAAGATAATTTTCCATTGTCCAAGTCTTGGCGCAGCCGCAAATGTCGAACACAAAAGCGGCAAGTATATCCGCGCCGTGTTGTGTATGCGTAACTTCCGGGTGGAATTGAACGCCGAACCATTTTTTGCTCTCGTGCGCAAGCACTGCCGGAAAGTTTGTTAAACTTGTGCCGTATTCAATAAAGCCGGGCGCGAGCTTTGTCAGCGTGTCTCCGTGGCTCATCCAAGCGGTAAATGAATTTTCATTGCCGAAAGCCGCCAAAAATGGTTTTACATGAGGCGGAACAGCCGCCGGCCTATCCATGCGTACTTCAACGCCGCCGTATTCCCACTTTGGCAGGGCGTTGACAACGCCGCCCATGTCCGCAGTCATGCGCTGCAATCCGTAACAGATGCCCAAAAGCGGCAGTCCGCAGTCATAAATATGCTTGTCAGGCGCGAGCCCCGCCCCGTAAACCGACTCCGGAGAGCCGGAAAGCACAATGCCGCGCGCTTCGCTAAGTGTACCGCCGGTAAGAGCGCTGCCGCCGCCTATTATTTCGGCATAGACCCCCATCTCGCGAATGCGCCGTCCTATCAAAGCTGTGGTCTGGCTGCCAAAATCCAGTATTAGTATCTTATCCATAAAAATTACTTTGAATTCTACAACAGCAAGCACTTCACCACAACCCGCCAGCGGGTTTAAATGCCAGACTGTGTAAAAACTCAAAAAATCGAAATTATACCGCTATATATAGTTGTATAATGCCACATAATAAAGCAAATAACACTATATATGGAAGCGGCAATGACTTTTGACACAGC
>JAISCO010000147.1 GCA_031265535.1 Spirochaetaceae bacterium
TTTATGATGGATTATGAAATATCATTTAATCCATTTTCAGACAGGAAAGACGCTTTTCTAAACTGGAAAAATATATCTGTAGTGGATATAGATCCAACAATAAAAATACTAAATAAAGGAATTGAATTGACCTCGAGAAAGATAAAAAGAAAAGATGCTTTGCATATTGTGTGTGCAATTGAAGCCGAATGTGAATGTTATATTACAACGGATAGGAAAATATTAAACAAAAATATTTCTGAGATAGAAATTATAAATCCATTAGATTTTATAAGGAAATTAGGAGTATAAATTATGAAAGCAGACACATTGATAAGACATGAAGGAATGCATACTTTAATAAAAAATTTAGGCTTAATTGAAGCGGAGCGGTTTATAATGCTCATACAAAAAGATACATTTGATTATACAAAATGGCAAGAGAATTTGTTTGAGGATATGACAATAGAAGAAATATATAATAATGCCGCAAAATTAAGAAATGAAAATAAGAAAAATAAAGACTAAGTGCACAACTGCACAGTCCGCCCCAGCTGCGCTGGGGACGCCGCCATGAGGCGACTCGGCCCCTGCAACGGCTCTGGTCCCGTTGCGCGCGTCAACTCCGTTGACGAACATTTCCACGTCATATACAGTCGGAACCTTATGCGCAATAGGGGCAAAAAAGTTGATTTTTTGAGAATTTACACACTGTGTTGCGTACACCTGGCAAAAGCAAAAAATAATATATAATGGATTCCATGGACATTGATAGCATATTGAATGACTTAGTTAATACCCTCAAAGTTTCTGACCCATATAAAATTATTTTGTTTGGATATTATGCTATACTCACGAGCAATGATATTTGCCGAATTCAAGCGACAAGGCCGGCCTTTTTCTTATCGACATTTGTAACAGCAAAGGTGTTGTCATTGATGGGAACAAGGGTGTCGAATATCTGGACTGACCCGCCTATGAGCTTGTCAATGAGTGTTTTGCTTCCCTTCCCAGTCTCTACAATAATTGCGTCTATCGTTTGAGCTTGTTCCAAAACTAATTAACTATGCGCTAACGCGCATGGTGCGCAAACTTTGTTTGCGATGGAAGAAGCTCCTGGAAAAACCGGTCAAATCGGACTAAAGTCCGGCCCGGTTTTCCACAAAATTCAAGGAAGCTGGACAAGCAGAGCTTGTGGACAGGCATAGCCTGTCTCTCCAAAAACTGAAGTTTTGGAACAGTCTCAATTGCTAATTGTTCATTTCTTCCTTTTTCCTTTTCCTTTTTCCCTTTTCCTTTTTCCCTTTTCCTTTTTCCCTTTTCCTTTTTCCCTCTTCCTTCTTCTCCTTCTTCCTTCTTTATGATATAGTTTTTTTATGGCAAATTTACCGCAAAAAAAACTCAGCTTAGTTGTCCTTATGGTCTATCTGATTTTTACCGCTTTTTTTGCGGAATATTTTATTGTTACGCAAAGTAACCATGAACATGATCACGAGGATGACGGTTGCTGCTCAATTTGCCATGAAATACAAATTTTTCAGGCTTTGCTTGAAGGATTTGGGCGTGTTGGCGTTATCATTCTGGCTGTAGGTTTTATTTTATATACAAAAGAAGTCGTAAAAAAACCAGAGTTTATCCTTAACGCGGTAACGCCCATTGTCTTAAAAGTCCGCATTAACTCTTGACTACAGCCGCTTAAACGTCCGTTTAAGCGGGATTTTACCCAAAACTTAAAGTTTTGGGATGACTTTTTTACAAATTTATGTTTGGCGTTTTTTCGCCATAATTTTTCTCGAATTCGTTTTTTTACAGGCGGCGATTCCGCCGCCTACATAGGAGTTATTATTAACGCTTCGCGTTAATATTCGATTTTTTATAGGCGGCGATTCCGCCGCCTACATAGGAGTTAATTAATTATATGAAACGATATATGCTGGCAATGCTGTTTATTTGCCTGAGTGTGTTTGTGTTTGCCGCCGGAAATAAAGATTCCCGGCGCTCAAACGGAAAAATTACTGTAACGGCTACGATTTTTCCGCCGTATGATTTTACCCGCGCGATAGCGGGAGATAGAATAAATCTTTCCATGCTGCTGCCGCCCGGCGCGGAAAGCCACTCATTTGAGCCGACACCCCGCGATATAATCAACATTCAAAACAGCGACATATTTGTTTATATTGGCGGAGAATCAGAGTCGTGGGTTGACCGCATTCTGGATTCTATGGACACGCGCAAAATGAAAATTATTAGGCTTATGGACGTCATTGATGTTGTTGAAGAAGAAATTGTTGAAGGTATGCAGGATGAGGAGGAAGAGGATGTATTTGAAAACATCGGTGTAGAGATTGAGCCTGAATATGACGAGCACATTTGGACATCGCCTAAAAACGCGGTTATTATGGTCAGGGCGATAAGCGCCGGACTCTGCGAAAAGGACAGCGCAAACGCCTCGTATTACCGGCAAAACACGGACGCCTACATAGCGGAATTAAACGAGTTGGACGCCGAGTTTCAATCTATCGTGAATGACGCAGCGCGAAAAACTTTAGTTTTTGGCGACCGTTTTCCCTTCCGTTATTTTGCGGACACTTACGGCCTGTCCTATTTTGCGGCGTTTCCCGGATGCTCAACGGAAACAGAGCCCAGCGCGGCAACGGTCGCTTTTTTGATAAACAAAATCAGGGCGGAAAAAATCCCCGTTGTTTTTCATATCGAACTTTCCAATGAAAAAATGGCCGATGTTATAGCGGAAGAAACCGGGTCAAAAAAGCGCCTGCTTCACGCCGCTCATAACATAAGCAAACGGGATTTTGACCGCGGCGTGACATACTTGGAACTTATGCAACTTAACGAAAACGCTTTACGGGAGGCTCTGCAATAGTAAAACAAGCTGGTCAACGCGCAAAGCGCGTTGACCAGCGGCGGTCTTCACCGTGCGGCCCGCCAGCGGGCCCACCAGTGGGTTTCAATGCGCTCCGCGCTAACATATTGGGAGTTGGCTTCGCCCCCTGCCTTCAGTCCGAAAAGGGCGCTTGGCACCCGCCAGCGCCCGCCAGCGGGGTTACATGCGCTCCGCGCCGGCATACCCAAAGCGAACTTTACTCCGTGCCTTCAGTCTGAAAAGGGCGCTTGGCATACGCGACTGTTATCAGCGTTTAGTCCATCCCGGCGGGCCCCACCCCCATTTTTTCGCTGCCACCCCGGCCAGAAAAGGCGCGCGAAACATTGAGCGCGTTTTACGATAGGGGGGCTGGCCGTGGCGCGAGATATTGCCCCCGTATACGATAAGGCTTCAGCGCCTGTATTTTTAGTAGGACATTACGATTGGATGTTTTTTCAAGGAATTGCTGCCTGCCGTTTTTATGAGCCTCCGCATAGCAAGCGTGAATGGGGGCGGTGCGGTATCTTAGGCGTTGGGCTCAACAAAGTAAAACTGTTGCCGCTGGTCACCGCGCGGCGTTTTATTTTAACCGGGGCATGTCTAACTCCATTACTTGCGCGATACGGCGTTTGTGGCGTTCATCGCCGGAAAATTTAGTTTCAAGCCAAACTTTTACTATCATTTTGGCAAGATCAACGCCGACAACGCGCCCGCC
>JAISCO010000261.1 GCA_031265535.1 Spirochaetaceae bacterium
ACCAGTTTCGTATTTGGGAGCTTTCTCCGGTTATACGAATGTAAGGCTGTTTTACATTGTGTAATTTCCGGTAGGGCTGTATTCTCTGGCGTTTTTGATTCTGTTCTCTGGCGACGTTATCAAGCCTTGACCGGCCCGAAGTGGAGCAGCTCTTTACCACGGTGCGGAAACTCCGGGACGAGGGGCTTTCTGTCATATTTATTTCCCACTTTCTCGATCAGGTCTACGAACTTTGCGACCGGGTAACGGTCCTCCGGAACGGCAGGCTTATCGGTGAATATGTATTAAAGGATCTTCCCAAGCTGGATCTTGTTTCCCACATGGTGGGAAAAGATTTTTCGTCTTTGGAAAAACGGGACAAGACCCGCAAGGACAAGGCCGGTAACGAGGTGCTGGTTGAGGCGAAAAACCTGGGTAAGCGGCACATGGTGGAGCCCTTTAACATGGTGATCCGGAAGGGCGAAACCCTGGGGCTTGCCGGCCTCCTGGGTTCGGGCGGTACCGAGGCGGCGAGCCTTCTTTTCGGCATTGACGAGGCGGATTCCGGAGAACTTTTAATAGAAAATAAAAAACATTCGTTTAAGCAGCCAGGGGACGCTATCAGGGAATTTATCGCCTTCTGCCCGGAGGATCGTAAAAAATACGGTATAATCCCGGAGCTTTCGGTGCGGGAGAATATTATCCTGGTGATGCAGGCAAAAAACGGTGTTATAAAATTCATCTCCCGCCAGAAGCAGGAAGAAATCGCCGAACGGTATATAAAGATGCTTAACATCGTTACCCCGTCGCCGGAAATGCCGGTGGGCAACCTTTCGGGCGGTAATCAGCAAAAGGTGATTCTAGCCCGCTGGCTTGTTACCACGCCGGAACTCCTGATACTGGACGAGCCGACCCGGGGCATCGACGTTCACGCCAAGGCCGAAATTATGAACCTGGCGATGAAGCTCTGCGACGAAGGGATGTCGCTTGTGTTTATCTCTTCGGAACTGGAAGAAGTTGTCCGCTGTTCGGACCGTATCGCGGTTATGCGGGACCGGAAAAAAATCGCCGAGGTTTCGGGCGAGGATATGAGCGAAGAAAATATTCTCAAAACCATCGCAAGCGCGGAGGCATAGTATGGCGCAAAAACGGTTCAACGCCCTTGCGGGTAACAAGGTTTTTAGCGCCCTGGTTGTGCTGGCCCTGCTTCTCCTTTTTAATCTTATTTTTACCAAAAACTTTTTTGTTATCAGCATTATGGACGGACATCTGTTCGGCACGCTGATTGATATTCTCAAACGCGGCTCCAGTTTGGCGCTGGTTTCCCTGGGAATGACCCTGGTAATCGCTTCTACCGGCGGGGCGGACCTTTCGGTCGGCGCGGTTATAGCCATTACCGGGGCAATGGTTTCCCGGCTTATCGGCGGCCAGTTGGTGATAATTGACGGCGTTCAAACCTATGTGTCCCAAACCCCTATGGCTCTGGCCATTGCCGCATCTCTGTTCCTTGCGCTGGTGTTCGGGGCCTGGAACGGCTTTTTGGTCGCCTACGGTAAAATCCAGCCTATTGTCGCCACCCTGGTGCTGATGGTAGCCGGCCGGGGCATTGCCCAGCTTATTACCGACGGCCAGATTATTACTATTTACTATAAGCCGTTCCATTTTATCGGTTACGATGGGTATGTACTGGGGCTCCCGTTCCCGGTTTATATAGCCCTGGCGGTGTTTATCATCGCCCAGTTGCTGACCAAAAAAACATCCCTGGGTTTGTTTACCGCTTCGGTGGGCGGCAACGCTCCGGCAAGCTGGTACGCCGGTATCAACGAAAAAGCGGTAAAGATGTTCAGCTTTATTTTTTGCGCCTTCTGCGCCGGTGTGGCGGGGCTTATTGTCTGCTCCAACATAAAAGCCTCCGACGCGAACAACGCCGGCCTCAATATGGAACTGGATGCCATTCTTGCCGCGGTTATCGGCGGTACCAATATGTCCGGCGGAAAATTCAGACTGGCAGGCGGCGTTGTCGGCGCATTGCTGATACAAACCCTCACGACGACAATTTATTCTTTCGGGGTGCCGCCGGAAGTATCCCTGGTGGTTAAGGCCCTGGTCGTCGTTCTGGTCTGCTTCCTCCAGTCGAGCATCGCCGCGAGTTTCTTTGCCCGCCTGAGCGGACGCTTGGGCGGACGCCTGAACAGAGGCAGCGCCGGTCAGACGAAAGGAAACGCGGCATGAAAAAACCAAATGTTGAAGCCTTTGTTACCAAATATCTTTCCGTAGCGGCGGCAACGGCGCTGTTTTTTATTGCCTTTATCTTTGGTTCTGTTTCGTACCGGGGCTTTTTCGATATCCAGACCTTTCTCAATCTGTTTATTGACAAATCGTACCTGATTATTTCCGCCCTGGGCATGACCCTGGTAATACTTTCCGGCGGCATTGATCTTTCGGTCGGTTCAGTTGTCGCCCTCACCACGATGATCATCTCCTCCCTCACCGAATTTGCCCATATCAACCCTTTTGCCGCGGTTCTTATCGCCGTTATTGCCGGCAGCATCATCGGCTTCCTTATGGGCTGTATCATCGTCTACTGGAATGTGCCGCCTTTTATCGCTACCCTTGCGGGAATGTTTTTTGCGCGGGGCTGTTGCTACCTCATCAGCATCCAGTCGATCTCAATCAGTGACAAAACCCTGAGCGGCATGGCTATGTGGAAACTTCGCTTCGGCGCCGGGGGAGGGTCCCCGTTTATTTCGTTAAACGTGATAATAGCGTTCGTCATGATTATCGCGGTTATCTATATTTCCCTGCACACCAAATTCGGGCGGAACATTTACGCTATCGGCGGCAGCGAACAGTCGGCGGTACTTCTGGGCATTCCGGTACGGAAAACAAAAATCGCCGTCTACACAATGAACGGTTTTTGCTCCGCCGTGTCCGGCGTGGTATTCAGCCTCTACATGCTTTCAGGCTACGGACTCCACGGTCAGGGCATGGAGATGGACGCTATCGCCGCAGTGGTTATAGGCGGCACCCTGCTGTCGGGCGGCGTGGGGTATGTATACGGCTCGGTGTTCGGCTCCCTTACCATTGCCATCATTCAAGCCCTCATCATGTTTAACGGCAGGATCAATTCCTGGTGGACCAAAATCACCGTCGGCATCCTGCTCCTCCTCTTTATCGGTTTACAGCGGTTTATCGTGGCGGTAGGGAGTAAAAAAGACTAGCGCCTTGACATCTTTCAAACTGTAGGCAGCGGCCTGGAGACCGGAAGAAGAATATTTTACCTCAAAGTCGAAGAAGTAAAGAATAAAGAGTAAAAAGTAAAAAGTAAAAAGTAAATTCTTCATGTATTCACTGTTACAATCGTGTACGAATGCTAACGCGGAGCGCATGTAAACTCAACATAAATGAGCAATTAACAATGAGGAGTGAGGAGTGAGCTAAAACGCAAGGGATTGAAGCGGAAATCCCGCAAACTTTGCCATAGGCAAAGTTGAGGAATTGCAGCGGAAAGCCCGGTTTTTTGCGGTTTTGCCGCAAAAAATGCGCCCAAATTCTTAAAAACTTTGTGATGGAGCAAATAGTAAAACTTTGAACGCCGCTATCGAAGTGAACGCCGTTCCGCCCCCCCTCCTGAATTGAAAAATTAGCCACAGATTACGCGGATTAACACGAATTATCGGAACAAAGACTTGAACGCCGCTATCGAACCGAACGCCGCTCCGCCGCCAACGGTGCAAACAAGTTTGCGTTAGCGGCAAGACGTTAGCGCGGAGCGCATGGGAACCCGCTTCCGGGATGCTAACGCGGAGCGTATGTAAAACCCGCTGGCGGGTAGATTTATTCATTGAATTGGGGGATAATTAATGCGGGGGTCAAATGAATGTAGTCATAACGCCGCACCGGTTTGATAAAATAGTCCGCGTTCCCGCGTCAAAATCGCATACAATACGCCGCCTGCTGGTGGCTTCATTTGCGGAAGGCGTTTCCACCATAGAGCATCCGCTCGATTCACTTGACGCGCGCTCCTGCCTTGCGGTGTGCCGCGCTTTGGGGGCGGAGGCGGCGGAAACGCTTGATGAAACCGGAATTGCTTGCTGGACAGTACGCGGAATAGGCGGCGCGAAAGGCTTATGCCGTGTTGAAGCGCCGCTTGATGTCGGCAATTCAGGAACAACCCTATTCCTTGCCCTTGCCATGGCTTCGTTAGGCGGGGGCGCCGTTACATTTACCGGCGATAAACAGATAGCGCGGCGCGGCGCGGCTCCGTTACTGGCGGCGCTTGACGGATTGGGCGTTGAGGCGGCTTCCGGCGAAAACGGCTGCATACCGATTACGGTGCGCGGGCCCTGGCGGGGCGGAACCGTCAGCATGGAATGTCCCACAAGCCAGTATCTTTCCGCCTTGCTGCTTGCCGCCCCACTCGCGGATAAAGGCGTGTATACGGTCATTGAAACACCGCTGCTAAACGAAAAACCATACATAGAGATGACACTTTCATACCTTGACGCGCAAGGCGTACAATACGAAAAAAACGCCGGTTTTTCGCGCTTTGCCGTACACGGCGGCTCGTCCTACAAACCGGTAAACGGGATAGTGAGCGCCGACTTTTCATCGGCGGCTTTTCCCGCCTGCGCCGCCGCCGTCAGCCGCGGCAGAGCCGTGCTGCAAGGACTCGATCCTGACGATTCCCAAGGCGATAAAGCGTTTTTCGATATGCTCAGTAAAATGGGTTGTAAAGTAGAGTGGGAGAGCGCGGCGGACAGACCCGCGTATGTAACGGTAACAGGCCCGGATCATCTGCGCGGCGGCTGTTTCGACCTGAACGCCACGCCGGATATGCTTCCCGCGGCGGCTGTCATTGCAGCTTTTGCGGAAGGCGAGACCCGCCTTGTAAATGTCGCTCACGCCCGCATAAAAGAGACCGACCGGATAGCGGTCATGGCGGCGGAACTTGGCAAACTTGGCGTAAACTGCTCGGAATTACCGGACGGCCTTGTTATACGCGGGGGTAAAATTCCGAGCGGCGGTACTTTGGACGGACACGGCGACCACCGCATAGTCATGGCTCTTGCGGCCTGCGCTTTGGGAGCGCAGTCAGCCGTTACAATTACAGGAGCGGAAGCCGCCGATGTAACATATCCCGGTTTTCTGAACCTTTTACAAACTTGAAAGAAATTTGAAAGACAAACTTCGTTTGTCCGGCAGTCTTAAATTCCAGCATCCTGCTGGCTTGCAGGTTTTGCTGTTCACCTGCGGTGAATTTGCCGCAAAAACCACGATTTATCGGCTGCTGTGAATCTGAGCTTCCGCGAATCTGAGCTTCTGCGAATCTGAGCTTCTGCGAATCTGAGCTTCTGCGAATCTGAGCTTCTGCGAATCTGAGCTTCTGCGAATCTGAGCTTCTGCGAATCTGAGCTTCTGCGAATCT
>JAISCO010000322.1 GCA_031265535.1 Spirochaetaceae bacterium
GCCTCGTTTAATGCCGCGGTGGAAAGCGCCCGTAAGATTTTTTGCGTTCCGGTTCCCGCCTTGGCTGATATTGTCGTAGCGGCGGCGAAATTTCCGATGGACATTGATCTGTATCAGTCACAAAAAGCCATAGATAACGGCGGGATCGCGCTAAAAGACGGGGGAACTCTTATCCTGATTTCTTCCTGTAGGGACGGTATCGGGGATGAAACTTATGCCCGCTTATTGTCACAGGCCGCAAGCCCCGCGGACACCCTCCTGAAAATTGACGCGGAGTATAAACTTGGCTATCATAAAGCCGCAAAGATGGCCGCGGTTTCGGAACGGGCGCTGATAAAAGCGGTGACGGAACTGCCGGAGCGGCAACTAAAAAGCCTGTTTATAGAAAAGGCTCCGTCCCCCCAGCAAGCGTTGGACGAGGCGCTGGAACGGGCGCGTAAGCGTGGAACGGCGGAGCCAAAGATACTTATCCTGCCCGACGCCTGCGTTACGGTTCCCGTTCCTGTTTTACCGGTATAGGCAGAGCGACTCACGGGCTCATTTTGGCGGCGCTGCGGTTTTGTTGTACGCTATCCGGTACGTGCCGCTGTCGCCGAAATCCGGGCGTACCCTGATGCGGTATGATCCGATTTCTGGCAGTTCCTGGGAGAAATACCAGTCGCCGTGTTCCCACCGATGTACCTCGTTGCCAATGGGAGAACCGTTGCGGTTAAATACCCGCACATTCATGTATTCCAAGGTGTTGAAAATGACGTGAATGTAATACGTCCCGGCGGAAGTAACGGTAAAGCTGAACCACTGTTCACTGTCCTTTGCCACATTACCGTCTTTGAAGGCGCCTTCAAAGAGATGAATTGCGTTGTCCCTGTCGCCGCCTGAGCCGTCATCCGGCGTAAGCTCGCAGCCCGCGAAGATGAGCGCCGCCGCGAATACGCACACGATATTTTTTATAATCATCATTACGCCTCCAATTTTTGCGCGCTTAAAGTTTAAATTCCCTGTCGCGGCAGCCGCCCGCGCAGAGAAGCCGGCCTGCTAATCTGGATTAACAAGCCTGATATTTGTTATAAACAAATCCGGACTGGGTTCTGTTTCACAATACGAGAACTGGGTAGAAGCAACATTTTGAAATGTTATGATATAAGCGCCGGTTTTTTCATCCCATACCGGAGCCTTTGCGGCCTTGTAGTTTTCACTACCCGTATCAAGTATCAGGGTTGAAGGAGGGCCAAATGACAATCCGGACCTTGCGCCCTTTCCCGCGGAACTGCTCGTCAAATATAAATCCAAATTTCCGTTTTGCGCCACAATTTTTGCTAACCATTGTTCAATGTCACTATCCCCTTTGCGAGTTTTAAGCCGGGGTTCAAAGGTGTATGTTCCATCTTTCGGCCATGCGCTCAAATTGATATATTTTGCGTTCACCCAGCCTCTGTCGCCATTGTGTTCCACCGGAAGCCAGCCGTCCCGGGATTCTCCGGTAATGGAGAGAATGTTGCCCCGCCTGATTGTCTTTACGATGCTTGAGCCGGCGGATGGCTGGGTACGGATATTCAGGCCGTTAGTGGTAACTCTGGCGGTATTCTGAGTGACGGTCTGTATTGGCGCTGTGACAGGCACTGGGTTTTCTGCTCCGATCGCACTCTCGATAAGAGGCGCAAACAGCACTAAACTTGCGATTATCACAACGCCAACGATGATCCACGCCGACACTTTTGCTATCGATTCCGCTTTCGCAAATGTCATATAAAACCTTCCTTTCCGCCGTTATGCCGCGGAACACTCTTAGAACTTACATCTCTTGCTCGATTTCTTCCGATTCGTCCGGTTCATTGCCGGGTTTCTCATTGGCACGGGAGTTATCCGCGTCCTGTGACTGTTTATTTTCGATGTACTTGCCGGTAACATTGACTTTTATAGGTCGGTTCAGTTCTTTTGATGCGGCGATACGATGATTCCCGTCTTTCTCCAGCACATACTGATCGCTGCAACGGGATACTTCAGGAGGCGCAGCCTCATCCGCTCGTCCGGACTGAACAAAATCCATATATTCCTCTTTTGTACGTCCGTGATGATTCCAGAATTTAGGGTCATTGGCATTCCATTCTTTATCCTCGATAATATCATGCGGATTGACGACCGCCTCATTTTCGGGGCAGTGTTCCCATTTTATTTCGCCGGACCGGCGCTTCTGTTCAAATTGCTCTCTGTTCATGTAGAGCCTCCTTTATATTTTTAGTGATGACACGACATTTTGGAACAATGCGCTCTGCTGTAAAAACCATGTAATCGGTTCCAACACGCCCCAGGGCTCATACTTCTGGCCATAAGCCGCAGGATGTCCCATAGCGCTGACGGGGTAATACTGAACTTTGTTAAACTTAGCGTCTATGAGATTCACCGCGTTGCTAAAACCGCGGTTATCCAGGAAAGCGCGGCATACTCCGTTTCTGACGAGATCCCTGCTTGTGCCGCCTTTTGTATCGGCGTACTTTTGAGCGTTGGAACTAAAAGTAGCCGCTATCTTAGGCAGACCGATTTCCTGCCTGTACAAATCGGCTTTTGTAATCAAAACGGCAATCGGCACATCGGAGGTTTTCATGGAACGGAGTCCTTTCAAGCCCTCGAATTCACGGATAAAACCGGATACCGCATCTGATATATGCGTAGGGGAAGCGGTCGGGTCTATAATAAAAGCTATCCCCTCGCAGTATTGAAATTGCTCCTGCTGAGTATCACTTGCAAAATCCGAAAACGCCTCTCCCGCAATATCATAGATAGTCATCTGAACGGGCGTTTTTTTCCCCTCCCTATGGATTACGCTGTACATATTTGCGTTGCGTTCCGCTGTAGTTGAGCTATTGCCGTTCTGAAACCATTCTTCCAAAACGGCAAACGCATCTTCGGGCGCTGCGGTGATCGAAATGCCGCGCATACTTTTTAGCCGCTCCAAATACTCATGCCAAAACGCGGCAAGAAAACTAGTCTTTCCCGATTCTTTGGCGCCGACAAGCTGAATTCCGAATTGCCGCGCGTCGCTTGCCGCCAGCCCGGAAGCGCATTTTGGGCACTCAGCCTTTAACCTGGAGCGGCCATTGAAGCAGGCAGTGGGCAGGCGCTTTCCGCAAGAACATTTTTGCGTCAATATTCCGTATGGCCCGGGGGTTAGTTTCTCGTGACGCATACCGCATTTAGGGCAGATGAAAACCGGCACTATCGAAATCCGCTTACAAGCGGGGCACCGGCTCTGAATTGCCTTGAACATCAGGATTAGTCTGTCTATCCCCCAAAAGGGCGCAAAAAAAACATAAAATACGCACATCACCGGAACGAGGAGTATAGGCATTAGCAGCGAAAAAACGGCTATCCACGCGAAACCAAATACAGAGGCGCAGAAGGCCGCAATCCCATAGAATATATAAATCCACATATCCAAAAACCATACGCCGGGCGCCTTATCGTCTCGCCAGTCTCCAAGGTCTTCCAGGCGATCTTTTTGAAAAGATAAGGCGTCTTTTACCGTAATTGATATTTGGTGGTAGCCCGGCCCAAAGAAGTAATTTTTCTTTACCCCGGAATGAGCGGACGGCGATTTGTCAACATAGGTCGTGTAGGGGTTTATGTGTACCAGCAGCGAAGTGATAAAGCTCACAAGCGATGTATAAAAGCCATATACGACACCCGCTACCAAAGCTATAGCTAATATGGTTCCCAACAATACTCCCGCTGCCGGCAAAACAAATGGTATAATAACCTTAGTTACCAACAGGTAAAGCAGGTAGATAACTATCACGCCCGCTATTACATAACCCATATAGAATACCTCCTTTGTAGAGTTATAGAATTATTCATCATCGCGCTCGTCTCCTGAGAACATTCTGAAAAATTTGCCAAAACCGGACCGTGGTCTCTGTGCCCGGATTTTTTCTTTTGCCTCACCCGCAACGCGCACGAAATAATCACGCGCCTCTTTCGATACCGGCATAGAGCTCAGTTTAGCCAGTGCCTTATCTCCGAGCTTAAGCTTTACGCAGACGTCAATAATGGCATCGTCGACGGCGCGGCTGCCCATCTTTGCGGCAACGGCTGTCAAGATACACCATTCCTCGTTTCGTTTTGGCTTTGTCATGCCAAGAATGGTATCTACAAGTTCCGCCATATACGAAGGGGCGCGGGCAAACAACCGGATGATATACTCCAGTTCCTTTTGGTTCATCTGAGCCTTAAACAGTATCTTTGTTAAAGCCTGAATATAGTCCGGGTCGTCTATGGACGGAAAGCGCTGTGGTTTCAATTCATCGAAAATACTTGTGAACCGCGGTCTAGTGAGCCTGTCGTTAAGCAACTCCAGCGCATAGAGATGGGCCGAGTTTGGGCATACCGCTTCCTTGGGTTTCGTTTTCTGTATGGCGAGCGCCGCGCTCGCGCCGCCTTTTTCGGTGATAACGAGTCTGTAGTCAAGATACTGAAAAAGCTCCGCCGTATCGCGTCCGCCGGGGGGCTGAAATTTCATGACCAGATTGATGAACTGTTCGATGCCGGCGGGCCCTGACAAATCGCGGATACGGTACTTCAAAACAGATACAAAAAGATTTTCTATCCCTTCCTGTTTAAGTTTTTTTAGGAAAGCCAGCGTGGATGCATCCGAAGCGATAATCGATTCATCGGCTTCAACAAGGAATTTAACGATGAATTCCGCATAATCCTTTTCCGCTTTCTTTGCAATGGAAAGCAGTATATTTTGGGTGGAGATCTGCCTGTTCTGGGACAGAGCCTTAATGATCTTGCGGGCTGAGTTTGTGTCGTTCCCGCGCAGGCATAATCGCAGTCCATAGTCAACTATGTTTTTTAGGTTTTGCGCACCGACATTGCCCAGGAACGCCGCGCATTCAAGATAAATGAGGACAAATGTAATACCCTCAGGGGCCGTAAACTGCTTAACCTGTGTACCATAATTCTGTAATGTCGATGGTTCCACAAGGAAGCCGGCCACGGCGGACGCAAATTCGCTGCCGCGAATGTTTTCCCAAAAGCTAGAGATTCTCCGGGCATCCGGTTTGCTAAAGACTAGTCCGGCAAACTCTCCGCACACGATGCCGGTTAACTGCAGCGAAGCGTCCTTGTCTCCAAGCGTCTTTGAAACCGTTTGCAGCCATTTGATTATCCGCAGCGCACTGTTCAGGTTATCACGCAAAAAGCGCTTTAGCTCCGTCCTGATACGATTATACAGATTTTTAAGCATTTGACTGTTAAACATTCTGTATTTGTCCAGGACGGAGAGGTTTTTTTCAAGCGTCTCCGCGTTCGGAAGAGAAACGGTATCCACCAGGGCTGTAAAACACTCAAACAAGCTGTAGATGTCGTAATGCGGCGAGTCAATATCCAGCATTTGCAGGAATTCGCGGCAGAAAATCTGGTGCTTATGGTCGAAGGCGCTTATAAGACGATAGTAACGATGCGAAGTATCCGCTTCAAAAGCCGCGCGTTTTTCCTTGCCGTCAAGCAGCACGAACGGTGAATTGGCAAGGGGGCGGGCCGCCGCCGTATTTGTCCGGTCCCGTTCATCAACGCCGACAATCATGGCGCGGTAACGTTGTTTTTGCTTGGGGTCTTGAAGATTTATTTGTGTTTGATAGACGCCCGCCTGGTTAACGGTGTAGCGATTGGCGGCAGCAAACCCATCCATCCTCGTTGCAAACGGGACGGCGGACGCTATGCGGGGCGAAAAAGCGAGTTCAATCGCCGCGATCCACAATTCAACCTTTTCGGACGACTCGTCTCGAATCACAAGGAACTTTCGGCTTTCGGGAGGTTGTTCATACTGGAAAATCAAAAACGAGACAGCCGACATGAGCGCTTCTTTGCGCCCGTCCGAAATGAACGCGGTGATCTTGTCAATATTGATTTGCCCGGCGGGGGCGTTCACTTCACGGGCAGGCAGCGGGGCGGACGGCTTCTCATAGTAGTACGCCTCGCCGCGTCCCTTCGCGTTCCAGACGGCGCTATCCCTAAACAATTCGAATGGATAGAAGCCGGAAAAGTCGCCGGCAATAATTTGGTTCACGAAATTACCGGGGCGATGGGAATAATCACCCTTGGCATCCGGGTCATAAGGACGCGGATGAAAGTCAAGCATGAAGCTGTTACCCTTATCCGGGACAAAATACAAATATGCGTCATCCATAAATGCGGGATCGTTGTAGGGCTGTTTTTTCTGCGCGGCGTCGAACAGGAACGGAAGGTCGGCGCTGCCGTCCTCCATCAGAGCGGGCGTGCAGGAATAGACCTTAAACCCGTCCCCCGGAATGCTTCTCCCCGTCTTTAGTATGTCGATGCCGTTTCGGCAGTGAGTGTAAATCAGTTCGGAATACATGTTAATTCCTCCTTTTAATCAATGAACTTTGACTTCTTAAAGAGCCACAGTATAGGGTCCAATACGCGGTGCGGCTGAATGTCGTTCACCAGGGTATCTCTGGTTACCGGGGGCTTGCCAAAACTTGAAACGCCGAAAAAATAAAATTCCTTAAAGTGCGACTCCAGCATAGTGATGAACGCGTCTTCCCTGATTTCACAGAGCCAGTTGCGGATTTCGCCGTCTACCTGCTCAATTTCGGTTGTATCAAGCTTACCGTTTCGAATGTTAAGGCTTTTGCTCTTTATAAGTGCGCGAGGCCCGAATGATCTGTGATTGATGATAGTGTCGAACTTTGTCAAAACGACGGCAACGGGGATTTCCAGCAACTGAGAGGCTCTTATCCCTCTTGCCGACTTGATATACGAAACCACGTTGTTGATGACGTCGGCGGCATTTTTCGTTTTGCCTGAAAATCCAGCGAGTGAATTCGTCATGACATCCGGGTCAACGACACCGCCCCTCCGTATGCCGGACAGCACGAGAGGGTCAATGACGAGGATGATTGCTTTCGAGGCTTCTATATACCGGCATACGGTCGATGAAGTATCGAGGTTTTCGTGATCTTCACCGGCGCCGTCAAAGATGGTAAATGTATAAACAGGTGTTTCATTCTTAGTCTTTCTCGCCAAATTGCTAATTTGCCATATCTGCGGCATATTTGCTCCTGATTGCGTACCTTCAGCACGTGTATGGTCCTCATAGATACGCCTGTAGTTTCCATCCTGGTGGTCATGCGTCTCTTTGGTCTGGTCCGCTAAAGACAGCTTTAAGCCCGGTACCCCCCTTCCTAATTCATGCAGCATGACCGTGATGTAATTCGTCTTGCCGGAGTTAGACACGCCGACAATGCTGAAAGGCAGGTTTGGCGTTTCAAGAGATGTTTTGGGAATATCATTGAGGCAGCTTGGGCATCTGCGTACTTTAGCAATACGGCCGCACTTCCGGCATTTAATCGGCTCTCTCTCAAAAGCCTTTGGGGTCACTATTCCTCCGCATCCATCTTCAGTACAGACATAAAGCACTTTGCTTTTGTCGTACTCCCGAATGCAGAATGGGCATGTAAATTTCGCCATTTTTTTCTCCTATATTTTTAATCAATGAACTTTGACTTCTTAAAGAGCCATAGTATCGGGTCCAATACGCGGTGCGGACGAATGTCGTTCACCAGGGTATCTTTAGTTACCGGGGGCTTGCCAAAACTTGAAACGGCAAAGAAATAAAATTCTTTAAAATGTGATTCCAGTACGTTGATGAACGCGCTTTCCCCAATTTCACGGAGCCAGGTGCGAATTTCGCCGTCTACCTGCTCAATTTCGGTTGTATCCAGCTTGCCATTTCGAATAACACGGCTTTCTCTCTTTATAGTGGCCTGAGGCCCGAACGACTTGTGATTGATGATAGTGTCGAACTTTGTCAAAACGACAGCAACGGGAATTTCCAGCAACTGAGAGACTCTTATCTCTCTCTCCGACTTGATATACGAAACCACGTTGTTGATGACATCAGCGGTATTTTTCACTCCGTTTAAGCATCCGCTGCTTGAGTTCGCCATGACATCCGGGTCGACTACACCGCCCCTCCGTATGCCGGACAGCACGAGAGGGTCAATGACTAGGATGATTGCTTTCGAAGCTTTGATATACCGACATTCAGTCGATGAAGTATCAAGGTTTTCATGATCCACGCCGGCGCCGTCAAAGATGGTAACTGTATAAGCAGATGCCATGCCTCTATGCTTTTTATTTAGATTCGTGACGCACCATATCTGCGGCATATTTGCTCCTGATTGTGTACTTTCAGCACGGGTATGTTTCTCATAGATACGCTCGTAGTTTTCCCTCTGATGTTTATGTGTCTCAATGGTCAGGGGCTTCAAAAACAGGCCCAAGTCCGATGCCCTCCCCAATTCATGCAGCATAGCCGTGATATAACTCGTCTTGCCGGAGTTATCCACACCAACAATGCTGAAAGGCAGGTTGGGCGTTTCAAGAACCGCTTGGGGAACATAATTGCAGCAGAATGGGCATTCGCTAACAGCAACACGGCCGCACTTCCGGCACTTAATCGGCTCTCTCTCAAAAATTTTTGGAGTCGCTGTTTCTTTGCATTCAAGGCAGACATAAAGCACTTTGCTTTTGTCGTACTCCCGAATGCAGAATGGACATGTAAATTTCGCCATTTTTCTCTCCTATATCTTTCCTGTAAATCCTTTTGCCCAGCGAAGGATAAATTCCTCGCCGGGAACGGGAGCGGTTTCAAACAAAAAGAATTTTGTGTTTTTTAACTGCCTGAGGGATAAATCCGTCCGCACATCATAGCTGCTGTTGCAGGTTTTTCGCGGCGTTTCCAGTTCGCCGCCCTGTATAGCCAGCACTTGTACCGCTTTAGGGTCATTATGGGATATCAAATGCTGGTCGTCCGCGCAAGCGCATAACACGAACCGGGGCGCTTGCGAGAAAGGACGGTTTCCGGCGGCCTCTATCGACAACTTTATATCGCCCAAAAGGCTTTTACTGAGCTTCCAGAATACGTCTACCCTTAATGGACGGTCAAAGCGGCATGGTTTCGGGTCGGATACTATCTCTTTGCCGCCAAAATTGTAAATTGTGAAAAGGGATACATAATATGACGCTTCCGCGCGGGCGGTTTCCCTGTACAGTATCTCGCCGTTTTCCCGGTACGCCGCCAGCCCAATCCGGTGAATATCCTGCGCCGTGCCAATATCCTGCGCGGTCGGCCAGTGGTTTTGGGAAGCGCTGGTCCTGACCGAATAATAGAAACCGGTAACATTCGGAGGGATGACGCCGATTTTAAGGTGTAGTTCTATTGTGTATGCGGCTTCCCGCAAACCCGCGATAGCATCCTCGTGTAAGCTGGATGACGCCTTGTCAATCAAACAGGGTGAGTATGTATTGACCTCCTGACTGTTCTTGCTCGGCAGCCAGTTGCCGCCCGAATAGGCCAGAACCGTGATAGTATGGAAGTTGTTCGCGGGCAATTCAATGTCGCAGCTTCCGGCATCGGATTTCAATTCACGGACTTGCTTTCCGCCAACCAGTATACGCAGGTCAATTCCGCGCCGGTTTATATCCCATGAAACATTGTAGGTGTTTTCCTTAAGTTTTTTTACGGCAATTGCAAACGATTCGATTTTGAGCATCGGGGTAATAACAATATCTACCCCACGACTGTGGGGTAGATTGGCATAATTGGCGCAGAGTTTATATGCATACGCAAGGCCGTACTGAACATTCGTATCCTCAAAGCTGCCGTGCGCCTCGCTGCTTAGCAGGGTTTCCTTCCCGCCCTGAGTCCGGCGGATAGTAACGCCCGCGCTGTTTTTCGGCGCGTTCCATGTAAGCCGAACAGTCATGTTCACCTGCTCGGCGCGCGCGTCGGTAACATCAGCAAGAAGGACATCGGTTTTTCCCGCGGCGGAAGAGAATACCCCGTACCTGACGGCAAAAACAGCATAGCTGTACCACTGACCCGGCAAAATAGTTTTGTCGCGGTATGTGGTATCTTTGGTATTGTCAAGCAGAATTTCTCCGTCCATTTTGCTGACCGGTATTTCTTTACCCTGTTTCCTGACAAGCCGGCAGCTTACCCCCTGCTCCGGCGATGGCGTCCAGCCGATATTCGCGGCGCCGGCTAAACTGTCCATGCCGACTGAAAGGTTTTTGCAGCTTTCCGGCGGCGTTGATTGCAGAAAACTGACGGCGGGTTCAAAATCAACGCAATCCCGCAAAATCGCAACGCACTCGTCCGCCTTACCGGAGGATGAGAGTTTTCCGACATTCGCAAACCTTGTACGGGCCTGTGAAAGAGCGGTATTAATCTGCGCTTCAAAGACGGATACATTGAGCCCGGGGAAGCTGCCGGTAATGACGGCAAGCGTTTCGGATGCTTTTTGGAACATTTTATCGGCAAGCAGCTTTCGCAGGTCGTTTACCGGCTTTTCATACCTCTTTTCTTCCGCGGAAATACGCGCCGCCAGTTCATCGGTCCTGCTCTTTTCTCCCGGATCGGCAGCCTGCGCCTGGTACAAGGAACTGCGCGCCAATTCAAAATCGCTCTTGCGAAGGGCCTGTTCCGCGGCGGCAAAGTATTTTGCAAACATTGCGGCGCTCGCGAACACAAACCCGCACTCAGGGCATCTATCCAGGGAAACAAGCGCCATCTTTTGGCACTTCCCGCACCGCTTATAGAGCGGTTTGCCGCAATTCGAACATTTATTTATGTTTTGCGCTTCCGCCGCGTCTGTAAATTCAATCGGGGCCTGACAGTGCGGGCATTTGACATGAAACATGGGCGTTACAGGAATATAAGGGTCATCCAGCAATTTGAGTTCATTGTTGTAAACCGCGACGGCTATTGTATTATCACCGAATATATCAAATATTTGTTTGACGTATTTTTCAGCATATCTGGGATTTAACAGGTGTGACTTGTCAAATCCCTTCAGTGAATCAATAAGTTCCGCTAAATCCGTAGATTTATATTTTAGTAAAATCCCGTATGCGCTGCGTTTTTTTTCAGAGTCGAAGACATTGAATCTGCCATAAGTAGCCAGAGAACCGCACAAGTGCCTCCATTCATTCGCTTTGGGGTCGCCAAAATCCGCCGCGTATTTTTCACACAGGCTTTTTAACTCGGTGGTGGATTTATTACGATATTCATACACATTTTCCGGCTCATCAGCCATGTATGCGAGAAAAGCATATAAATCCGTTACTTGTGATGTATCAGCAACATTCTTTTTATAATTACGCAGGTTTTCAAGATCCTTGATGTGGTTTTTCCAATTCGTTGGAAGCAATGATTCTATTATTTTATAATAATTGAACTCTAACATCTCAAGTCCAAGCGCGGAAAAAACCTCTTCTATATGCGACTCGGATAACTTTGTTATTTGCTTATAGGTTCTTACCGTACCCTTTGTTATCCTGCTAGTCCCGCCTGCTTTTAAGGCCGCCGCTGTTTTTCTGAATTTTTTAATCTCCCTATCGGTATGAGCATTGGCCAGCCTTTCCAATTCATCAAAAAGCGGTTCTTTATTGGCGTCAAGCACAGAAGCAAGGCATTTCTTCTGCTCAGAAAATAAGACCTCCTCTTTATCACCCCTCGGCCCATTATTGAAAGATCCATCTAATTCCTTTTTTGCCTTTTCGATAGCGTCGAGAATCTTCTGCGCCGCCTTTTCCGGCGGGTCAAAGGGCAAGTGTGTCAAATCAAAGAAATCATAGTCAGTCATGATTTATCATCCTTTTAATTGTCGCGGATTTCGGGGCTGCCATCTCACTCCACGCCCCATATCCTGACGGTGTTATCCAATGACCCGGAGGCAATCCTGCGCCCATCGGGACTCCACGACACGGAAGCTACAAAGCTGGTATGCCCCGTGAGCGCAAACAGTTCGCTCCCGCTCTCCGCGTCCCAGATCTTTATGGTTCTATCAGATGACCTGGAAGCTATCCTGCGCCCATCGGGGCTCCATGCCACGGAAGAGTTTCCCTTATTGAGGGTTAGCAGTTCACGCCCATTCTCTGCGTCCCATATTTTGAAGGGGTCATTCTTATTATAATATGAACCGGAAGCTATTCTGCGCCCATCGGGGCTCCACGCCACGTAATCTACATAGCTGTTATGCCCCGTGAGTGTGCGCAGTTCACGCCAATTCTCCGCGTCCCATATCCTGACGGTGTTATCTCCTGAGCCGGAAGCTATCCTGCGCCCATCGGGGCTCCACCCCACGGAATATACCTTGTCGGTATGCCCCTTGAGGGTTAGCAGTTCACGCCAATTCTCCGCGTCCCATATTTTGATGGTGTTGTCCTCTGACCCGGAAGCTATCCTGCGCCCATCGGGACTCCACGCCACGGAATCTACCTCCTTGAGTGTGCGCAGTTCACGCCCGCTTTCCGCATCCCATATCTTGACGGTCTTATCACGTGACTTGGAAGCTATCCTGCGCCCATCGGGGCTCCATGTCATGTAATATACAAAGCTGTGATGCCCCTTGAGTGTGCGTAGTTTACGCCCGCTCTCCGCGTCCCATATCTTGATGGGTTCTTTATACCTTGACCCGGCGGAGGCAATCCTGCGCCTATCGGGAGTCCACGCCACGGAATCTACCTCCTTGGGGGTGCGCAGTTCACGCCCGCTCTCCGCGTCCCATATTTTGATAGTCATATATGACTCGGAAGCTATCCTGCGCCCATCGGGGCTCCACACCACGTGATATACAAATCTGTTATGCCCCGTGAGTGTGCGCAGTTCACGCCCGCTCTCTGCATCCCATATCCTGACGGTGTTATCTCCTGAGCCGGAAGCTATCCTGCGCCCATCGGGGCTCCATGACATGGAACATACCTTGTCGGTATGCCCCTTGAGTACGCACAGTTCACGCCACCCCTCCTTCCGCTTCCTGCTGGTTTCATCCTCCTCCCGCTTCCGCCTCTCTTTTGCGGAAATACGCGCCGCCAGTTCATCGGTTTTGCTCTTTTTGCCCGGATCGGCAGCCTGCGCATCGGACAAATAAAGGCGTGCCAATTCAAAATGCCCTTCGAGAAATGCCCGTTCTGCGGTAGCGAAGTATTTTTCAAACGCTACGGCGCTCTCCTCCCGCTTGGCTTCATCCTCCTCCCGCTTCCGTCTGGCATCCTCCTCCCGCTTCTGTCTGGGTTCCTCCTCGAAGATCGGCTCGGGTATACGAAGCTCCGGTTCCGGCATTGTGTGGCTCGGCTCCTTTTTTGCCGGGATATAAAACTCGTCTTTAAACCCTGCTTCCTTGTTATAGATAGCGAGCGAGACCTCATAATCCCCAAAGACGGCCGCGATTTCTTTTATACATCCCTCGGCAAATTTGGGTTCCAACAAATGGTGCATGGAAAAGGATTTCATGGTAGAGAACAACTCCGTCAGAGACGGAGTTTTATATTTCAGGTATGCTTCATAGGCTTGGCGGTGATCTTCCGAGTCGAATACATAAAGCTTGCCGTACGTAGCCAGTGAAGAGCAGAGATGTCCAAATTTATCGGTTCGAGCAGAGTACTTTACGGCAAAACCATCAAACAGGCTTTTCAGTGCGGATCTTGATTTACTTCTATACACCGCCGCGTTTTCCGGTTCGCCGGCCATGTATGCGGCAAGGTCATACAAATTTTTCACCTGCTTAAGGGCAGCCTCATTCACGTTTGATTTTTGGTCTTTAAAATTCTGAAAAGCCTCGAGAGGTTTCGCATACGCTTTATCCGCGTTGGTTGGAAACCTGGGATATTTTTTAATCAGATCATCGGTGGAGCTTACTGTAAATCCGGCGGCACGGAAAACATCTTCCACATTTTTCTTTGATAATCCCCTCTCTTTTTGATGACCACGAATAGCCCTATCGGTAATTACATGGGAACCTGACTGTTTGAGCCGCGAAACGAACGCCCTTAGTTTCTCGATTTCTTTTTTTACTTTATCTTTTGCCAGTTCATCATAAGCGGGAGTGAGTTTATCATCATTACTAATGATAGAGTCTTTTGATCCCTTTTTTATGATTTTGTCCAAAAAAGACTGTTTTCCCGTGATTTTATCGTACTCCCATTGCGGCATATCATTGGTAGGATGACCAATCTCTTTTTTTGCCTTTTCGATAGCGCCGGTAACCTTCTGCGCCGCCTTTTCCGGCGGGTCAAAAGGCAGGCGTGTCAAATCAAAGAAATCATAGTCAGTCATGAAATGTCCTCCATATCAATTATCCCAGGTTTTGGGGCTGTATTGGGAGACGTCTGTTTGAGGACATTAAGCATGGTGGTGTTCATGGTTGCCATTTTACTCCGCGCCCCATATCCTGACGGTTTTATCATTTGACCCGGAAGCTATCCTGCGCCCATCGGGGCTCCACGCCACGGACAGTACATCGTAGGTATGCCCCTTGAGCGTGTGCAGTTCACGCCCGCTCTCCGCGTCCCATATTTTGATGGTTTTATCCGATGACCCGGAAGCTATCCTGCACCCGTCGGGGCTCCACGCCACGGAGTATATGTAGTCGGAATCCTTGAGCGTGTGTAGTTCACGCCCACTCTCCACATCCCATATCCTGACGGTCATATCATTTGACCCGGAAGCTATCCTGCGCCCATCGGGGCTCCACGCCACGGACAGTACATCGTAGGTATGCCCCTTGAGCGTGTGCAGTTCACGCCCGCTCTCCGCGTCCCATATCCTGACGGTTTCATCCCGTGACCCGGAAGCTATCCTGTGCCCGTCGGGACTCCACGCCACGGATTCTACAATGTGATGCCCCGTGAGCGTGTGCAGTTCACGCCCGTTCTCCGCATCCCATATCCTGACGGTGTCATCCCCTGCCCCTGAGGCAATCTTGAGCCCATCGGGGCTCCACGCCACGGAATATACATAGAAGAAATGCCCCTTGAGCGCACGCAGTTCACGCCAAAGCTCTTCCTTTTTCGCCGGGATATAAAGCTCACCTTGTAATCCCGCTTCCTTGTTATAGATATTTACCGATACCATATAATAGCAGCCAAAGATGGCCGATATTTTATTTATAAACGCTTCGGCCAATCCGGGGTCTAACAAATCCTGCTTGTTGGAGGAAAAGGACTTCATCTGAGCGAATAACTGTGTCAGCAACGGATTTTTATATTTCAGGTATGCTTCATAGGCTTGGCGGTGATCTTCTGTGTCGAATATATATGTCTTGCCGTAAGTAGCCAGAGAAGAGCATAGATGCCCTGCCGGATCATTGTCATGCTGCCCGGATAACTTACCGGCGAATCCGTCAAATAGGGCTTTTAGTTCGGGAGTTGTTTTCTTTTTATACTCCGCGGTTTTTTCCGGCTCACCGGCCATACACGCGGCAAAGGCATATAAATCTTCCGCCGGCGTAAAGTCAGTCCATTTTTTATTCTCAGGTTTTCGCAAAGCCTCAAGTTCCTTATACGCTATATCCGCGTTTTTTGGAAACTTTGGGTAGTGCTTGTTGAACAGTTCATCTCTGGGGATTTCTGTAAATCCGGCATTACGAAAAACCTCTTTCACATGGCCTTCGGACAGCAATGTCCTTTTGCTATGGCGGCGAATCGTACCATCAGTAAACTTAGGGGAAGGCAGCAGCAAAACGACCTCCCTTAGTTTCTCGATTTCTTTTTTTACTTTATCTTCCGCCAGCTTGCTATAAGCGGGAGTGAGTTTATCATCATTACTAATGATAGAGTCTTTTGATCCCTTTTTTATAATGGTGTCCAAAAAAGACTGTTTTCCCGTGATTTCATCGCGTTCCAATTGCTGCGTGGCAGAGGAAAGAGCAGCAACAAGTTCTTTTTTTGACTTTTCGACAGCGCCGGTAACCTTCTGCGCCGCCTTTTCCGGCGGGTCAAAGGGCAAGTGTGTCAAATCAAAGAAATCATAGTCAGTCATGAAATGTCTCCCTATTAATTATCCCAAGTTTATGTGTCGTCTGCGGTTAGATACATCCATCTACTAACAAAGTAAACAAAGATACCAATGCTCCAACCAATCAAGGCATCAATGATAGCACCGCCGATACCACCGAAGAAGAAACCCCTGGATCCGCGAAGAGAGCCGATAAAGCTGCTTATAACCATACAAGCGCAGAACCCTAATTCGCCACCAAAGAGTTCCATTGCGAAATTATTAATGATGTAGTAGATGAGAACAGAAATAGCGCCGATGATGGTACCGATAATTGCGCAGACGACAACACCATTGCTGCCTTGAAAGATGGCACTACCGATGGCATCGACAATAATACTGGCGATGGCAATGACAAGTATTATTTTCTTTTTTCGTTCTCTTTTGAATTCCTCACTCAGCTTCCACCAGACTTCCTCCTCCTGTTCCCGCCTCTCTTCTTCTTCCCGCTTCCGTCTGGGTTCCTCCTCTTGTTTCCGTCTCTCTTCCGCAGAAATACGCGCCGCCAGTTCATCGGTTTTGCTCTTTTCACCCGGATCGGCGTCCAGTGCTTCGAACAAATAATTGCGTGCCAATTCAAAATACTCTTCGAGAAGTGCCTGTTCTGCGGCAGCAAAGTATTTTGCAAACGCTGCGGCGCTCTCTTCCTGCTTCCGTCTAGCGTCCTCTTCCTGCTTACGTATAGCGTCCTCTTCCTGCTTACGTCTAGCGTCCTCTTCCTGTTTCCGCCTCTCTTCTGCGGAAATACGCGCCGCCAGTTCATCGATCTTGATCTTTTTGCCCGGATCGGCAGCCTGCGCATCGGACAAAGAACGGCGCGCCAATTCAAAATCGCTCTTGCTAAGGGCCTGTTCCGCGGCAGCGAAGTATTTTTCAAACGTTGCGGCGCTCTCCTCTCGCTTTCTGTCATCCTCCCGCTTCCGTCTCTCTTCCGCAGAAATACGCGCTGCCAGTTCATCAGTCTTGATCTTTTTGCCCGGATCGGCAGCCTGCGCCTGGGACAAATAAATGCGTGCCAATTCAAAATCGCTCTTGCGAAGGGCCTGTTCCGCGGCAGCGAAGTATTTTTCAAACGCGGCGGTACTCTCCTCCTGCTTCCGTCTCGTCTCTTCTTCCCGCTTCCGCCTCTCCTCCTCCTCAAATCTCGCCGGGATATAAAGCTCACCTTGTAATCCCGCTTCCTTGTTATAGATATTTACCGATACCATATAATCGCAGCCAAAGATGGCCGAGATTTTATTTATATACACTTCGGCCAATTCGCGGTCTAACAAATCCTGCTTGCTGGAGGAATAGGATTTCATCTGAGCGAATAACTCTGTCAGCGACGGATTTTTATATTTCAGGTGTGCTTCATAGCCCCGGCGGTGATCTTCTGTGTCGAATACATAGGTCTTGCCGTAAGTAGCCAGAGAAGAGCAGAGATGCCCTGCCGGATCCTTATCATGCGGCCCGGATAACTTACCGGCGAATCCGTCAAACAGGCTTTTTAGTGCGGATGTTGATTTACCGCGATACTCCGCGGCTTTTTCCGGCTCACCGGCCATGCACGCGGCAAAGGCATATAAATCTTCCGCCGCCGTAAAGTCAGTCCATTTTTTATTTTCAGGATTCCGTAACGCCTCAAGTTCCTTATACGCTATATCCGCGTTTTTTGGAAACTTTGGGTAGTGCTTGTTGAACAGTTCATCTCTGGGGATTTCTGTAAATCCGGCATTGCGAAAAACCTCTTTTACATGGCCTTCGGACAGCATTGTCCTTTTGCTATGGCGGCGAATCGTACCATCAGTAAACTTATGGGAAGGCAGCAGCAAAACGACCGCCCTTAGTTTCTCGATTTCTTTTTTTACTTTATCTTCCGCCAGCTTGCTATAAGCGGGAGTGAGTTTATCATCATTACCAATGATAGAGTCTTTTGATCCCTTTTTTATGATGGTATCCAAAAAAGACTGTTTTCCCGTGATTTCATCATGCTCCAATTGCTGCGTGGCAGAGGAAAGAGCAGCAACAAGTTCTTTTTTTGACTTTTCGATAGCGCCGGTAACCTTCTGCGCCGCCTGTTCCGGCGGGTCAAAAGGCAAGTGTGTCAAATCAAAGAAATCGTAGTCAGTCATGATTTATCATCCTTTTCAATCATCCCAGGTTTCCGTGTCCGCGGCGCTTCGATCAAGGCCGCTTTGCGCGGCAGCGCCTAAACTTTGCGCAATCGTTCCAAAGGCGCTCGTCAGTTCCGACTGCGAAACAAGCAGCGCATTGGCGTCTTTGGATGATATATCCTGTAAAAACTTCTTGTCGGCTTTTCCAAAGCCGATGGCCGCCGTTTCGATCTCCGCGTGGTTGCACTGTTTTGCCGCCGCGATTGCCGCTTCCTGGCAGCGCCAAACGCCGTCTGCCAGGATAACGGCAAAACGCCGCCCGTCCTCGTCCGCAAGCATGTTCCTGATGTCGGTAAACGGGTGTGCGCTGTTGCAATACCCGGTCTGCCCGCTGGTAATGGACTGAATGGCCCGTATGCAGGCATCCTCATTGTCGGTGAGTCCCGTTATCTCGGCTGTCCTGTCGGATACGGCAAGTATGCCGACCCGGGTGAATGAAAAATCCATATTGCGAATAAAATCGCACATCGCGTTCTGGGCGGCTCTTAGCGGGTCTCCATCCATACTGCCCGAAACATCAACAGCCATGACGACATTCAACGGTTCGGGTTTAAGGAACTCCGCCGGGTCAATGGGCAGCGCGTATTTCGACATATCCTCCGGCACCGGTTCTTTGCGAATGGGCAAGTCGCCGCAACCGCTTTCCTGCCGCGCCTGCACCTGGATAATCCCGTTGTTGTCGTAACTGTACTGGACCTTGATTATAGTTTTCCCTTTTTGTCCTTTTACGTGCTGAATGCCGGAGACAAGGTATTTGTACGGGATCTGGTTGTCGAGCGGGTTTTCCTTGTCGCCCTGTAAAACATAAACCTCCATCTCGTTAGCGCCGCGAGCGGAAGTGTAAAACGCAAATGCTTTGGCAACGCGAACCGGGCGCGGGTGGTTGGCGGGGATTATAATATCGTTAATATACCCGGCGCCGTCCGTACTGACGGCTATAATGCCCATCGCGTGAGCGGTCGTCTCCCTTAGTTTCAGAAGGCCGACGCTAGAGAGCTTTTGCGAAGGTTTAACGCTCACCTGAGAACTTAAGCCGCTGTGGGCCGTAACTTTTTTCCCGTCGCTCATCACCTGTATAGCGAGCGCGGCATAAGGTTCGTTTTCTTTGGTGGACTGTATCGCGGCGCCCAAAGCGACAGCTTCATCGGGATTTACATGGGTTATGGGCTTTTTACCGAACATATCCAGAATGTACCGTGAAACCTGCGGCATACGGGTAGAACCCCCGACCAGCAGCACATCCGTTACGTCACGAATGTTTAATCCGGCGTCGGAGAGGACGGTGTTGCAAAGCGATACCGTCCTGTCAAGCAGGTCCCTTGTGTTTTCTTCAAACTCGCCGCGATTGACCATAACGCTCGCGGAACCAAAATCAGGGATGGAAGCGCTGACCTTTACGGACTGCATGGCGCTTAATTGCTTTTTTACGCCTTCAGCCATGCCGCGGAACATGGCTTTTATACCGGCGCCGGAGTGTGTATCAATACCTGTTTCCGCCGCAAATTTATCCATCAGCAGTTGTTCTATGCGGTCGTCCCAATCACGGCCGCCAAGTAAATGATTGCCCCGCGTTGTGATAGTCGATAAATCGCCGTTAGGCCCCATCCGGGTTAAGGTTACGTCAAAGGTTCCGCCGCCTAGGTCGTAAACAAGAATATTCGCGTTCTCGCGCCAGTTGTTCAAGCCGTATGCCATCGCCGCCGCGTTAGGCTCGTCAATAATTTTCCTCACCTTTATACCCGCGGCATTTGCGGCCCGGACGGTCGCTTCGCGCTCGGCCGAGTAGAAGTAAGCGGGAACAGTAATTACCGCGTCCTTTATGGTATCGCCCAGTTCGGCTTCCGCGTCTTCCTTTAAGCGCCTAAGCAGCAGAGCGGATAAGTCCTCGGCGGTATAGGATTTGTCATCTATAAAGCAGTACGCCCCGGACTTTCCCATACCGCGTTTGAAGGTGGCCGCGCAGCCGGATTGTCCCGCGTTAAAGGCGCTCTCCGCCTCGGAACCGAAAATGGCCCGTCCGTTTACAAACTGGATAACGGACGGGGTTATGTTTTTGCCTTCGCGGTTGGGGATGATTTTCGGCAGCTTTGTTTGAGGGTCAATGTACGCCACCGCCGAAAAGGTCGTCCCCAGATCAATACCTACTGAAACAGCCAAAACTTGTACCTCCTCTTCTATTTGTGATCAAAACCGCTCTCAATTTGTCCGCGGGGGTTTATCGAAGCAAGAAATTTTTTTGCTTCGTCCATTTCTTCCTCTGTTTTGGGATTTCCTCTTTCTATGACGGCGCTGACCGATTCGCCGGTTAAAGTATTGGTTGCCGAGACTTCAAGCCCGATTTCGCTGGCACGGAAGACTACCTCAATTGGCGAACTATTTGGGGTGTTGGGGGGCAGCTTTAAACTGAGCTCGCCGATCTTATTGACCATAAGAGCCGGGTCGGTGGGCTGATCATTGCCGTTCATATCTTCGGAGGGAGTAACGTGCGTGTTCACCCGGTCCCTCGAAGCATTTTGGAACACGACAAGGTTAACCACGCGCTGATTATCGCAGCGCGTGTAATAGGTAGAGGTCGCCTCTGCCGGTATCTCATCATTGACAAAGAGCAGATTGTCAATCACATACAAGTCATTTTTATCCAGAATACCCGGCCCCAGGGAGCGGTTGAGTTTGTCTTTGACAGTGATATGCCGCGGTACGTTTTGCAGCAGCTTTTCTTCTTCTTTTTTGGTAATGGGAGTCGGTTCTTCTTTAATACGCTCTTGGATCTGCTCGTTATATTTTATAGCGGCAGTTAAAGCCGCGCCTTTTGCGACAGCCAAGTGGGGCTGTTCAACACGCACCTTGCCGGGGAACAATCCCTCAACAGCGGCCTTAACCATAGGCATCAATGTAGACCCCCCAACGAGCAGTACAAGATCAACATCGTCCGCCTGAAGTTTTGCCTTCCCCAGCAATTGACGCACAAAGTCCATAGTCCGCTCGACCAGGTCCCTGGTCCGCTCTTCGAACTTCTCGCGGCTTACCTCCAGGCGAGTGCCTTCACCGCCATAGCTGATTATAAAACTCTTGTTCGACATCGTAGAGAGATTTTTTTTAACAGTTTCCACCTGTGAACGGATCTTCTGGCGAAGTTCGCCTTCCATATCGTCCTGGGAAACTCCGGTTTGAGCGGTGTAAAGTTCGCATATATAGTCATACAGACTGGCGTCCCAGTTAATGCCGCCCAGGCGGTCGTTGCCGCCGGTTTCAATGACGTCAATAGTCGCCTTGTCGTTGTCGTCAACACTAAAATCAAACAGTGTAATATCAAAGGTACCGCCGCCCAGGTCATAAACCATGATTTTACGGTTCTCACTGAACTCGTGGCAGCAATAGTTAAGCGCGGCGGCGGTCGGCTCATTGACAATCTTCAGGACTTCCAAGCCCGCAATGTCGCCCGCCCTTTTTGTCTCGGTGCGTTCATTATCACCAAAATACGCGGGGCATGTGATAACGACGTTTTTCACCTGATGGCCCTGCGCTTCGGCATATACTTTCATACGCTTCAGAATGAGAGCAGAGATTTCTGCGGGGTCATACTTTTTCCCGTTAAATTCACGAATCTGAGCGTCTTTCTTGCCGATTTCTCTTTTGACAAACTGAACGACTCTGTCAGGTTCAAGTTCCGCCTGACTCTTAGCCGCTTCTCCGATCACCGGATCGCCTTCACTTGGGAAGTAAACGGCGGACGCAAGCAAATCGCCGCCGTCATCATAGTTTTGAATAACCTCCGGCATTCCGTTTTCATTCAGAGTCGTGATGACCGAGTAAGTAGTACCCAGGTCAATACCATAAACTTTTTCCTTTTCCATAATAATAATTCTCCTTACTTATTTTTTTACCGGATTACCGGCGTTTGACTCATCAATTGGCGCTGTACAGCCCGGCAGACTCGCCGGGATATAAGGCTCATCTTTTAACCCCGCTTCCTTGTTATAGATAGCGAGCGATACTTCATAGTCCTCAAAGACGGTCGAGATTTCTTTTATACACGCTTCGGCAAATTTTGGCTCCAAGAAATACTGACTGGGAACAGACCTTATGGTAGAAAAAAACTGCGTCAGGGACGGACTTGTATATTTCAGGTATGCTTCATAGTCCCGGCGGTGATCTTCCGAGTCGAATACATAGATCTTGCCGTGCACAGCAAGAGAAGAGCAGAGCCACCCAAAGTTATCGAATTGAATACAGTATGCCTTGGCGAAACCATCAAACAGGCTTTTCAGTTCGGGTGTTGATTTACCTCTATACTCCGCCGCTTTCTCCGGCTCGCCGGCCATGTATGCGGCAAAGTCATACAAATCTTTTACCTGCCTAAGGGCAGCCTCATTCGTGTTTGGCCTTGGGTTTGGAGATTTTCGCAAAGCCTCAAGTTCCGCATACATTTTATACACGTTGGTTGGAAACCGAGGATATTTTTTAAACAGATCAGCGGTGGAAATTATTGTAAATCCGGCGGCGCGGAAAAGATCCTCCAAATGTTCCCTGGATAGCATCGTCTTTTTTTGATGACCGCGAATCGCCCCCTCTGTAATTACATGGAAACCCGATTGTTTGAGCAGCGAAGCGACCGCCCTTAATTTTTCAATTTCTTTTTTTACTTTATCTTTTGCCAGATCATCATAGGCAGGAGTGAGCTTGCCTTCATTATTAAAGATGCTTTTGGATATGGAGTCCAAAAAAGACGTTTTCCCCGCGGTTTCATCGCGCTCAAACTGCTGTACGGATAAGAAAATTGTCGTGTCAAGTTCTTTTTTTGCCTTGTTGATAGCGTCGATAAGCTTTTGCGCCGCCTTTTCGGGCGGGTCAAAAGGCAAGTGTGTCAAATCAAAGAAGTCGTAGTCAAGGCGATTTTGAACGGGCTCATTTTTGGTGTTTTCGCTTGTTATGACGGTGTTGACCTTTTCGCCGGTTTGAACATTGGCTGCCGAGACTTCCAGCCCGGTTTCGCCGGCACAGAAAAGCACCCGGATTGGCGAAGCCTTATGGGTGCCGGGTGGCAGCTTCAAGCTGAGCACTCCGATTTTCTTGACCATCAGAGCCGGATCAGTGGGCTGCGTATTACCATTTATGTCTTCGGAAGGAGTAACATGCTTGTCCCTGTCCTTTGAAGTATTTTCAAACAAGACAAGTTTAATTTCGCTCTGATTATCAATGCGTGTGTAACAGGTAAAAGCCGCCTTAGCCGGCAGTTCATCACCTACAAAGAGTAGATTGTCAATAACATACCGGCCATCACCATCTATGATACCCGGCCCCATGGAACGGTTGAGTTTGTCTTTGACCTTACCTGCTTTCTTGTTTTCTTTATATCCTACAAAGGCAGCCAAAGCCGCGCCTTTTGCGACAGCCAGGTCGGGCTGCTCAATACGAACCTTGCCGGGGAACATACCCTCAACAGCGGCCTTGACCATAGGCATCCTCGTAGAACCCCCAACGAGCAGTACAAGATCGATATCGTCCGCCTGAAGTTTTGCCGTCCCCAGAAGCTGACGCACAAAGTCCATAGTCCGCTCAACCAGGTCCCTGGTCAGCTCTTCAAACTTCTCGCGTCTTGGCTCCAGGCGAGTACCTTCACCAGCATAGCTGATTATGAAACTCTTGCTCGACATATGGGAGAGATTTTTTTTAACATTCTCCACCTGTGAACGGATCTTCTGGCGAAGTTCGCCGTCCATCTCGCTCTGGCGAACCCCGGTTTGAGCGGTGTAAAGTTCGCATATATAGTCATACAGGCGCTCGTCCCAGTCAACGCCGCCCAACCGGGCGCTGCCGCCGGTTTCAATGACGTCAATATTTGTTTTGCCGCCGGCATCAACACTAAAATCAAACAGTGTAATATCAAAGGTACAGCCGCCCAGGTCATAAACCATGATTTTGCGGTTCTCAGTGAACTCGCTGCAGCAATAGTTAAGCGCGGCGGCAGTCGGCTCATTGACAATGTTTAGGACATTCATGCCCGCAATAATGCCCGCCTGTTCTGTCGCGGCGCGTTCCCCTCTGCCAAAATACGCGGGGCAGGTGATAACGACATTTTTCACCTGATGTCCCTGAGTTTCGGCGTACTCTTTCATTCGCTTCAGAATGAGGGCAGAGATTTCTATGGGGCCATACTTGACTCCGTTAAATTCACGAATCTGCGCGTCATCCTTGCCGATTTCTCTTTTGACAAACTGAAAGACCCTGTCGGGGTCAAGTTCCGCGTGACTCTTCGCCGCTTCACCGACCACCGGATCGCCTTCACTTGGGAAGTAAACGGCGGACGCAAGCAAATCGCTGCTGTCATCATAGTTTTGAATTACCTCCGGCATTCCGTTTTCATTCAGAGTCGCGATGACCGAGTAGGTAGTACCCAGGTCAATACCATAAACTTTTACCATAATAATGTTTCTCCTTGCTTATTTTTCCGCCGGATTACCGGCGCTGGTACCCTCGAAACGATAAATCTCTACGCGTTCTTTTACCAGCGAACGGTTTTCAATATAGAAGCCCGCGCTGCGGCTTGATGCGACCGTATCATGCAAATCGGGATTCTCCACCGGGATTAGCTTAACGATCTGGCTATGCCTTGTATTGCGCTTGTCCCCCGGTTTGCTTTTCAGTTTATGAACACCGTTAGCCTCAAGGATCTGAAGAATTCCAAAAAATATACCGCTAATCCACTTTTTCCCCTTGTTGTCCGCAATCTTCTCAATAAAGGGCTCGTTGTCGCTGTACAGTCCGGCAAGCTCGCGGAGTATTTCGTCGAATACAAGCCCCCTGTCCCTCTCGTGGTACTTATCCAACTCTCCCTGCATGAACCTCAAGCGTTTGTCGAATTCATTTTGGTAGAGCTTATGCACCTCCCGGATTTCGCCCGTTGTCTTTACAGAGGCTTCGGCGATGATTTTAAGCTCCCGTTCAAGACGCTCTATGCCTGTCTGCACGGTCTGTAATCCATCCGATAAGTTTTCTTGATTTGCGTCCGGGGATTTCTCTTCCGCGCTTTTCACGGCGATTTCCGGCGCGTCAGAGCATTGCCCGCATGCAGCCGCCCCCGTGGCGCTTTCCGGCACGTACGGGGATTTCTCCTCCGCGCTTTCCACGGCGATTTCCGGTGCGTCAGGGCATTGCCCGCATGCAGCCGCCTCCGTGGCGGTTTCCTCAAGTTCATTTTCCGTAATTTTTGATTCTTCCATAACAAATGCCTCCATAAAAATATTTCCCACTAAACTTCGGCGAAAAGAGTTCCGCCGGGCTTGTGAATACAAGCAAAAGTACCGGGCAGCTTTGCAAGAGTTTCTGCCCTTACACGGGGTTCGTCTGTTTCATCAACCCATAAGCCCCGTGAATCGCCGGGGTTCATGAAACCGCTGGTCTGAGAAATATTGTGCTTAATTCGTATCTTATGATACTTCCCTAAATGATCCGACCACTTTTGGCACGAGGTCCCCGATGTGTGCCGAAAAAGAACGATGGCGCCGATATTTCCCGTTATTTCAGAGAACAGATCCTCGCCCCGCAGTCCGCCGCCAAATAACGAAGACACGAAGTCGTTGTGGCTAATCGCGTATACCCGCCCGCGCAGCAAGTCGTTCACTTTCGGAAAGCGTGATACGGGTATGCCGTCTAAAAGAATAGAAAAACTTCGCCCCTGCGACTGGAGGAGCATAAGATGATTTACTACCAAAGAGAAAAATAAATCATTATTTACATTCCCGACATCAACAGCGATTGCGCCTTTGCAGTTGAGCATCTTTTTTATATTGCAGACCTTGGAAGCCGGCCTGCCGTATATGCCTTCGGCTTGCCGGTTTAGCTTGTTTAAGAAAATACGAACAGAATCAATCTCCGGCGATCCGGACATATAATAACGATTGATTTCGCGGTACTCATCAGAAGTGAGTTCACCGGCTTTCTGCATGGCATCCAGCTTGTTATTCAGGTCGGGCAGCGGAAAGGCGGCAAGGTTTTGGAATGTTACCGTCCCTTCCACGCGCAGCAGCACCTCCAGCAGAGAGTGGAGTAATGCCTCCGCGGCAGGGCTTGCATTATCATCCGGCATGGTTTCGTACAATAAATGCGCCATATCCTCCACCGGCATACCGCGAAAGGCATCATAATAAAAGCTGCCCCGTGAAATAAGCTCGCAGGCGCTGCTATTTCCGTTAATCATGGTTTCCAATTCATGGTTGCCGCTATGCAGCGCGATAAGAGGAGTATCTTCTTGCTGAGATTTATTCACAAATGGCATGAGGGCGCGGACACGCTCGTTATTTTGACCCCCTGACACTACCGATGACTCCGGCCCGTCTGTTTCTCCCCATATATAATCAATGGCGGGAGTGGAACTCGCGGGCTCATAATCGTAAATATCGTTATCGCTGGGATCGCCTGATATCAGGAGTAACTGCTGCTTGTCGGCGCCCGACAAGACGCCTACCGAACGATTCTGAAAATTTGTATCATGCGCGTTATTGTAGATTTCCTGAATTTCTTTCTTTGTTCTGGCTCTCTGGAGCGCAGTAAAAATTATCCTGCCGGGCTGTGAGGAAGCGGCAATTGAGCCGCCTATCACTTGGCCAAAAGAACTAATCACGTTACCGAATCCCATAATTTAAAGCTCCTTCCCGGTGAACAAATCAAACTTATAGCGAAACGGAGGAACCGAAGGGATCCCCGCGATGGCTTCGCCTACCGAGAGCGAAACCAGATCCCAGTCCTCGACCATATAGCCTTCGCGCTTCTCGTAATGACGGCTTCCGTTTGCCTCCGCGAAACTTTCCAGTATCATGTTGCGGCCAAATAGCTTGCTGACATACTCTCTTGTATTGAAATCGTTTGACTGGAAAGCAAAAACGGATGAAAATCCCGCTACCGCGTTTCTTGCTTTTGCCTCGTTTTGATAATTGGCGTTTAGCTGATCAATACTCTGGAGGCCGGCCAGTATCTTTACGCCGAGGCTGCGTCCAAAGTTTATACCATCTTCCAGGTGCCTCAGGTTCGGAAGCAGCTTTAACTCATCCGCGATAAGATAGACGTTACCTTGTGTTGCCGTTCTGCCGAGCGCCTCCTTGAGGGCAAGGTCAAATAGCAGCGTATAAATGGGCGAGAGTATATCTCCGATTGCCATGTCATATTCAAGGAAGGCTGTCCGAGCGCCTTTCTGCCGGATGAAATTTCTTATAGAAAATTCTCCAACATCCGCAAAAACGCCTGTCAAGACATCCCGCATTACCGAATACATCTCCGAAAGAACCCCTTGCGACTGCGAACCGGACTTGCCTCCAATATACGAGGCGACCGCCGCAAGGTCGCGGTGTTCCGCAAGCAATGCCCTTAAATCATCAACAGAAGCGGAATCTATGTAATTCTTAATATCTTTATTGTTGGGCGTAACACCGTTACGAACCAAAGCCGTGATAATAGAAGCGAGCAGATCGCGGGCAGCGTTGGGAAAGAATGGATTGTTGCTGTTTTTCTCTATACGCTCGGCAAAAAGTGATTTGCAAATCTCCTGCGTGTTTTGAGCGACCGATACGCCGTCCTTACCGTCCGCGATTATCTCCTGGTAAATGCTCCATTTATCAGGCCATTTGCGATACTGAATCGAATTCCCTATTACGATGTCTTTACCGGTAAAAAATTTCTTGTGGAAATCGCCTTTGCTGTCGAAAATAAGCATCACATCATCTTTGCTAAGATTTGACTTAAGCTGCTTAACGATATGATAGAACAGATTCGTTTTACCGCTCCCGGTGCCGCCAACGAGTAAAATATGCTTACTGAGCATCTCTTCCGTTATCCCAAACGGCCGTTTGGCGCCGTTGAACTCACCGGGAATCCGAACAATAGCGTGAGGTGTGTCCGGCGGCGGAGTATTGTTCTCGACCAGTCTGCCATACACTACTTCATGGTTTATTGGCATGAAAACACCACTCCACCGGTGCCTGTCAACCCCGGACCTGATTCTGTACTGCGAAGATTTTCTTTAAATCCCACCGCGCTCCCCTACTTGTTCGTGTAGTTTTTGCCGCTCACCCATGCTTCATAGTTGCCGCAGGTTTTGCAATTTTGATCCGACTTGCAGTTGTAGTCCCTGTGGCCTGATGACTGCTTTTGTTCCGACAGGCAGCATCTGTCGCTATGCGCGTCATAATGCTGACACCAGCCGTATTGGTTTTGCATAAATTATCTCCTTCCCGCTGTTACGCCGCGGAACACGTAATGAATAACCGTGCCTCCATAAATAAACCGGTGACGTATAGATTTGGCGACCTATAATAATTTGGCATCTTACAAATAGTGAATGCCTGTATTATTGCATTTGCACTCCATTTTCATTACACAAGGCTTGTAATTCCGCGAGCCATTCACCCATAAGCGTTTGTCCTTTCTCGATACGTTCATTAAAGTCTTCCGCTTTGCTTGCGTCTTGATTGTCAAGCATATTTTCAAGAAAGACAAAAGCACTCATATTTGTTTTTACTGCTTCGATATATTTTTCATTTAATTTTCTGACTTCATCGGTTTTCAATCTAACAGAAAACTCACCAAGCCCTTCCGCAAGTTTCCGGTAATTGGGAATTATCACATCAGTTAGAGCCTTATACATATCTAAATCATTTGTATAATTCTCACCAGAAACACCACTGTAAGAAGCGACAGCAGCGTTCTCATAATCAATAACAGCAGGCAGACAATCGTTAAGATATGTCAACAAATCAGAGTGCAAACTCAGTTTCATAAAATCCTCCAAAAATATATTCCAAAGCGGCGACACGGGTGCCGCCGTATCAGACCATTTCAGTTTTTTTGCGTTCGATCAAACTACGCAAATGCGTTAAACGAGCCGGGTCAAGAGCCCTGTTCAGGGGTATTGGTATCTGTTTTCACAGGTTTTATTATTGAGACTGCTAACTGGCGAATAAATCCAAGTACCCCGCAAATTGCAAAAATGAGCCATATCACGTGCCCTCTTATATGCCAGATATAAAAAGTGAAAAAAACATACGGAGCCCCTAATATGACGCACCCTAAAATACTATTGATTTTTCTCAATAGCAATATAAACCCCAGAATACCAAAAGGAATACTAAAAATAATACCTGCTAAAATTGCCCACCAAAAACCTTTGGCAATCATATTCGTCAGAAATACCGGCATAAAACCCAACGCTTTGTCGCCGACTTCGACGGAACCGCACCCCGCCACACCGATTGTGATTAGAGCCCCAATGACTATAATCCCAAAAAGTTTTGTACATCTCTTCATAAAAAATACCCCTTAAATTAAAATTTGCGTTTATAGTCCGCCGGCTTTTTTATATAAAGCGATAAAAAAATACCGCCGCTTTACCCACATTCCTGACGTTTACCGTTGATAGGTTCCTGACGTTTTTTGTGCGCGATGAAGGAATCGCGTAGCAATTCCAGCGCACAAAAAATGTGGCGGAGAAAAAACACACAAAGAATGTAGCCCGACTGCGTTTTTTCGTAACCCGTAGCGCCCGTAAGGCGTGGAGCAGGAACCATGCGTTATGTGCCGTTTGTCTGCTACCATATTCTAAGTTTTATTCCTTCTAAAACTTCCCATAATTCCTGACTCGTCACCTCTTGAAATTAACAATAACCAATCACCTTTTTTATAGGTGTAAACTTCACCTGTGGAAATAACTACCGGATATTTATTAAACTCATTATAGAGTGCTTCCGCATTATCCCCCCTCTCATCCACAAAATGATACCCATCTTTTTGTGTTTTCGCCAAGAATTCATTACAAAACTGTTTGGCATTATCTTTAGTAATATTTTTACTAACACGTTTTATAACCCAACTGGCTTTCCATACACCGGTATTTGAACTATAGTCTTTTTTATTATTATCAACACCTTCTACAATATGTGTGGATAATATATTATTTCCATATAGATCATTTGAAAATGATTTTAGAAAGTAAGTTTTACCAGCTTCAATGGTACATTTTGTGGTTGTATGATTACTTGCTATATGTTTTGTATTCCCGTCGCTCCATTCAAAATCAAGATTCAAGTAACATTCACATGGAGGCAATAATATTGAGACCGCTTTGGCAAAAGTCGTAGACCATCTTACATTTTTACCATTAAATGCCTTTATAGTATAATGCCCGTCAAAAATCAAATTTGCGGCATTATTGCTATTTAGATTAGAAGTAAATGGATCTAATGTTTTCACTTTTGGTTGAATCTTATTCCATATAATAACACCAAGTACCACGACCATAATAATACCTATAAGCAATAATCTCCCACCCCATTCATCCCAAAATGGTAAATCCATATTAGACTGTAATGATATACCTACAGATTTTGCAATTTCATCTAACTTTGCCTTATCGGTTACCCAGTATGATGTTCCGTTAAAAAGACACCATTCTTTGTCATAGTTCCAAAGTTTGAAACCTTCAATGTCAACTTGCTTATAGACAATCCCAATATCGACAAATTCCCCATCTATTGCATATTGAGAAGTGTCAGGCAATTTTGCTATAAGGGATATAGCATTCCCAGGAGCATTCGAATTGCAACTAGTCAAAAACAGCGACAAACCCAAAATTAAAAAAGCAAAATACTTCATAGTCTTTCCTCCTCGTTTACTTTTACACAAATAGCCATATAATTTCAGAAAAATGGCACTTAATGTTCCGGCTGTTTTTGCAGCCTGAGCCGCCTACTGGCGGCGAAGCGTAAACAGTCCTGTTAGGCGAAGTGGGGGCATATCCCACTTATGTTTAGTTGCGAATATTTTTTAACCTCTCAACCATCTGACGATCCGCCTCTGCTCGGACATTATCCCCTATAAGATCATACATCCTGCTACGCTTGAAATAAGTATCTGCGTCATTTGGAGTGATCCTAATTATCTCGGTGAAATCTGCGATAGCCGGATTGTAGTAATTCTTAATAAGATTCTCGCGATTATCCATAATAGGAGGTTTACTACTATATATATAAGCGCGTAAATTATATGCTTGGACAAAATTTGGATCTATACAGATCGCCTCAGTTAGGTCTGCGATTGCCTTGGTCTCATTCGCTTCTATATTTTTTTTAATATAAACAAAGGCACGTCGATAATAAGCTATAGCGTCGTTCGGTATAAGCCGTATTACCTCGGTGAAGTCTGAAATAGCCAGATCATATTCATAATTTTCTCTTTTAAGACACTCCAATCCTTGTAGAGATTTTACCGCAATTTTTTGCTTTTCAAGATACGACAAACCACGGGTAATATAAGCGGCAGTGAAATTCGGGTCGAGCCGAATCGCTTCAGTGAAGTCCTTAATTGCCAAATCGAAGTCTTTTTCGCGGAAATACTTATCACCGCGCTCAGAATACTCTTCTGCATTCATAACATATCCTAGTGTTTAAAGTCCACCATGACTTTTAGTTTTTGCTGTCCAACGAACAATATTCCAAAACGCTGAAATATCAGCATAAAGAAACCCGTATAATTTAGTTTTAACAATAGCCGGGGGAGCGCACTGTTTCTGCTTTTGTAACATTGTATGCGCTGTCCAATTTCCAGCCAAAAGACGCTAAAAGTTCTGTGGCGTCAGCCTGCTCAGAAGGTCCTATCCTGATGATTTTTGTTTCTTTCATAGTAATTTCTCCATCCATAAAAAACATTTGTCTTTTCGTTATACATACTCAATTCCTGCGGATTCACGATAAAAGCGTCAACAATGCTAATACCGCCGTCAAAAATGTTATGTATAACCGCTTTTTTATTCGCAGTCTGGTTTAATACCCCGCCGCAGAGCTTCTAACGTTTGTTATGCGACGTAAAAACCTATTCTACAATATTATTATCTGATGCTGTTCCAAAACCCGGTTAGTTTTGGAACAGCATCATCAATTATGAATTATGAATTATGAATTATGAATTATAAACATTATCACATCCCAATTTGGAACAAATTTTCCAATAATTACTGTGATTATCACAGCTACTAATAAATAAAGTGGTATTGAAAGGAATGGATGTTTTTCTAATGGTCCTTTAGCCCAAAGCATAAACAACCCAAAAATACAACCACCCCATATAAGAAATAGAATGATAGTTTTTACAATATCTCTTCTTTTACCACCCTCAGTGCTCAGATATTCGTTTAAATCAATTTGAGTTATTTCTTTTACGGAGTATGATATATTTTTTTCAATATCATTGAGAGTGAATGATAAGATATACATTTTTCCAGCGACAAAATTAGTTGTAATCTCCATATTACTTGCACTAATTTCTTTTGTTTTACTGGAATATTGCCATACTATTTCACATATGCCTTCCGGAACAAGTATTGTCGCAACTTTTGAAACGCCTGGCTTCCACGAACCAGTTATATTGTTAATTTTTGTGACTTCAGCATTAGTTGGAATGATAAACAATGCGCATTCGTTCGTAAGCGAATTACTAGTAAGAGGTGGAAATTGTTTTATTTCAGCGCATCCGGATAAAATCACTGTAAATAAAGCAAGTGTAATAAAAACGGAAAATGGTTTTTCATGTCTCATAAGCAACTCCTATTCATAAAATACAACATAAGATAGGCATATTAAATTAACATTTCCTATATGTTTTTTATGCCACACAATGTCCAGAGTGTTCGTACCCCACTACGCAAACAACTTGTTATGCGAAGCGGGGACGTTTTCAAAGCCTAGTCCATTATTCGCGAGCGGATTTTACTTTACTTATGCAACTTGCACAACCTCCGTTATGTTCCAAATAATACTGTATGTCATAATTCATAAAAACAGGCCCTTCAGGTTTCTTATAGCCGACACTCTCTATAAAATCTCTTATTGAGGTAGGGGTGCTCCCATCATTCATCCTGGGACGAATTGCAAGGCAAGAACTGCACAAATCACTTGTCGAAAGTCTAGTACTCATAACATATCCTAGTGTTTAAAGTCCACCATGACTTTTAGTTTTTGCTGTCCAACGGACAATATTCCAAAACGCTGAAATATCAGCATAAAGAAATCTGTATCATTTAGTCTTAACAATAGCCGGTTTTATAGGGCTATTTTTTTCCTTTTGCTGCCGCCGCTTCCGACAGTTCAAGCATTTTACGTATATTGCCGTCATCGGGCGTGAACTCCAGAGCCTTCTTAAAATCAGGAATTGCGCGGACATCATCGCCTTTTATGCCGTACGACCTACCGCGCTCGGAATAAGCGCCGGCAAGCTTGCTTTTCACCCTGGGGTAATCCGGGTTGAGCCTAAACAGTTCCTCGAAATCCGCAATAGCCTCATCGAAGTTTCCATTCTTGGAATGTTCGCGGCCGCGTCTGTTAAGGGCAAAAAGGTGATCCGGATTATGTTTGAGCGCTTCGGTAAAGGCGGCGATAGCCCGGACATGCTCTTCTTTGGATGCATGAGTCAAACCGCGTATGTAATATAGAGCGGCAAAAGTGATCTTTGCCGAAGAATCACTTGGGTCGCGTTTGAGCGCTTCGGTATATTCCACGATTGCCCGGTCAACATCGGTTATCCCATCTGTTAACTCCAAAATTTTTGCCCTCTCTTTGGCTTCGTCTGCCGTTGCGTTTGCCTCCTGAACTCTAGCTTCGATTGCCAACCCAATATTCCCAAGAAATCGGCGAAGATCAGCATTATCAGGCTGAATTTCCAGAGCCTTTTCCAAGTTTTCTTTTGCCAGATCGAATTTCCCTCTTTGGAAAAATTCAAAGCTTTGCCGAGCATAGTCATTAAAATTCATAAAAAACCTCCTGCGGTCTATTCCCGCCGTCAAAAATGTTATGTATAACCGCTTTTTATCCAAAAACATCCAGCCATAATCCATGTGTTTGCCGGTATCTTATCTTTTCACCAGGCAGCCATTCTCTATGCCACAAATTAAACTGCCATCTAAACCATAGACGGCATTTCCTTTGATGGCGCCAATCTGTCTGCCTCGTGAGTAAACACCTGAACCGGTTATAGAACCAAGTTTATGGTTACCGCTTGGCTCCATGATATAACCATCCACAATCGGAAGCCTGCCGCCTTTATTAAGCTCTATGAAGAGGTCATTTGCGCCTTCGTCGCTCGAGTAACCGCCGCCACCGCCGCCGATGATGCTATAATAGATAAAGTAGGCGATAACGCCGCCAATGAGTCCGCCGATAATGGTGCCTAAGATATGGTTTGCTCCTGAGCCGATGGCGCCTCCAATTACTAGTCCGGCGCCCATTAATATGGGGAACCCGCACCCCATAAACAGCACGGCGACTACCAGCGCAAATGCCGTTACGCCCAATAGCCGGAAGAACCGGCTCCACTTTGCCGTTTTCATTTTAAACCTTCCTTCCCGCCGTTACGCCGCGGAACACGATTTTTTATTCATGCACTACACCGTGCGCATTAAATACGGCACGTGAAAAACAGAGTATCGGAGTTAATAGCCGCTCATCCTTCCGTATTACCCGACACCGTGCCCCCTTTATTGATGAAGGTTCCGTCATCGACCCTCACCCCGCGGCCGGAATTGCCCGATACTGTGCCGCCCTCCATGATAAAGGTGCTGGCCTTACCGACATACACGCCGTCCTCGGTATTTCCCGATACCGACGCGTTGTCCTTCATAATGAACGTTCCGGGACTGCCGTAATCGACAAACACGCCGGTATTGGAATTACCCTTCACGACAGCACGGTCCTTCATGATGAATTTTCCATCCGCTGAGACGGATACGCCGCCGCCAAAATTGCCGGTTATCACGGCGCCGCCCTCCATGACGAATTCACCACCCCATGCCGCGACGACGGTCATCATACTGTCGCCCCGCCCGCGCAGTGTAAGATCCCTGACAATGACGGTTTGACCGTTTCCTATGCGCAGCAGGGTGCCGCCGTCAGATGGGGATAGGGATCCACGGCCTTCTAGAGTTACCGTTATATTGACCGCGCTGCCGAAGGTTTTTTCCGCAACCGGGGTAACGGGCACGAGGATATCGGCGTTTATCGCAATGCTATGGGTCATGCCATTGCCACCGTTTCTGATTCCGTTCACCGCCGCTTTCCATGTTTCCAGATCCCGTACATTCCAATTATTTGTCATATTTTCTCCCCTAATAAAAAATTTTGGCGTTAATACAGGAACGCCGCCTGCCGTATTCCATGCGTCAACCCATTTTTCAGAGTACTATCTAAGTTTCATCAATGAATTGTATGGCTGCAAGCCAAGACTGCCCTCGGAGTTGTGCAAAATTGTCTCTGGCTTCCTTTAAGCTGGACCAATAAGTAAAATCGCGAATGCAAGGGCCGTCGCTATGCCAGTGTTTTGGCTGCTCAATTTCACCCATATTAATAAGCCGAACCGATCCCTGAGTTGGTGGATATCCTGGTCCTATGTCCATAATAACTGCGTATACCATTTTCAATTTCCTCCGTAATCATTGATACGATAAATACGATTGCCATATTGATATTTAATGTCCATTGTTACATCCAGTTGTTTAAATGGAATCAATATTTATCAAACATATTGTGGTCATTTTCAAACCCGCCAATCCCAAAGTCTCTTGGCCTGATACTGTCATACATGCGGTCTACGGTTTTTTCGACCGCGTCTGCCAAATCTTTATGTGCTTCAAGCCACTCTTTCTGTCTTTCCCACTCGTGATAATCCATAATACACTCCTTACGTAGTTTTATGAGGCGACATCACTAATGCCGGTATTCCTCTTTATTAATGGCGATAGCGTAAAACCAGAAGGCTTTACGTTCCAAAATGATTATACTTTCATGCGCCCCTCCTATAAAAAATAGTTTTGCGGCGTTACTACAGGAACGCCGTCTGATCCGGAGTTTCACAACCTGATTCAGCGTCGAGAACAGTTTCAGATTGTGAAACCCGCCTGATTACCGCCGTAACAATCAGCGTCCTAATGCCATCTCTATCTCTTTTTCAAGCACTTTTTGGCATTTTGGACAACGTTTGTCTTTCAATAACGCAGGGCTCCATTCATATTTGCACTTAGAGCATGTTATCTTTTTGCCCATCTCGGTCAACTTACGAAGTTTTTCGTCCATTTCTTTTACCTCCTTTTATTTTTATACACGCCCCACACAGGGCGCGTTTTTCTATTTCAAACTTCCCTTCGCGCTTAATATAATCTTGAAAATTCATAAAAACATCCTTTGCGGACTATGCCCTGCTATCATGCGTACAGCTTTCATGCTATACTTACCTTTACGGAGGCTCCCATGACTTTTGAACAAACCGTTGAAATTCCAGAAAACCGATGCTTGGCCATTGAGATTCCCCGGGAATTCCCAACGGGTGCGGCGATATTTACCTTTACTCCGAAACCCGCATATCCGGCAGACAAGACCGCCCGGACAAGCCTGAACGAAGCTGCGCTGAAAGAAGCTATAGAAAAATGCAAGGGTATAGCAAAGGGTATCCTTTCAAGCGATGAAATCATTGCGATGCGGCGCAAGGATAAAGAACTCGAAGACGCGCAGTTCAGGCGGCTGTTTTCCCTTGACGAGGATAAGGTTTGATATACCTCCTGGATGCCTGTGCCTTGATAGCTTTTCTTGACGACCTCTCTGCCGTCATTGTTACCAAAGATGACGAGATAAAGGCCGCTGAACAGGCGGACGCGCCGGCCGTTTTTTGGCTTGCGAAATAGTTTCATCATAAAATACTCCTCCATTTCCTACCAATGCGGACTAGGCGCTCAGATTCACCTTGAATCTGTAAACGATAAGAGAAAATCCTCGATGGCCTTGTCCCAATCTTTTTTTGCGGAATACGCAAAGCCGCGCCTCGAATACGCGCTAATAAATTAGCGGGAATTTATGCCGGCCCGCTTCATGCTTCCCCTAAAGCCCACGCAGCATATCAAGATTGCGCTGAGCTTCTTCATGTCCTTGGTTTGCGGCCTTTTGAAGCCATTCCGCGGCTTTGGTCAAATCCCGAACAAGCTCTTGTCCGTTGAAATACATCACGCCAAGACTGTTTTGAGCAGCGGCAAGTCCTTGGTTTGCAGCTTTTTCGACCCATTCGGCGCCGCCCGTTCGCCCGTCCAGTATCAACGACAGACCAAGTTCGAGTTGAGATTCGGCATCTCCCCGATAAGCCCCGTTGATTACTTCGGCAGCAGTTTTATTTCCCATTTTCTTCCTCCTCTGTACTTACTGGTCTACATGACTTTTTGTTTGATCCTTAATAACAGGCTGTCCGGAAACCCGGTTCCCGAACAGCCGCCTGACTGCTATTAAATTGAGCGCTGGTCTACGTCACACCCTTGATATCTGGTGTCTTGGGTGTTTATTTTCTGAACCGCCTCGTTACAAAACGGACAACGTTTTAGTTCAACCCTGAACACCTTGTCACATTGAGGACAATGTTTGGCTTCACCACCACTAAAAAAGCTACGCGGCATTTCACGAAGTTTTGCCATTTTTCTCACCTCCCTTTATTTTTTTACTAAACACCGCCCAACGGACGGAACTTGCCCCTGCGCGGCGCGTAATCGGACATTATTTTTGTAGTATTATCTGTGTGAGGGTATCCCGCAAAAACTCCGCGATAAGATCAGGGGAAAACTGCGCGGTTTTCTCCCGGAATCCTTCAACTTGGAGGGGATCATGCGTCATCTCCATGGTCTTCCAAAAATCCGCGTTTGCCATGTTGTTGTCGCCCAATAAATAGTACGCCATTCCGCGGTGGTAATGAGCTTTTTCGTTATCAGGGTCGAGCCGGAGCGCCTCGGTGAAGTCCGTGATAGCGTGGGCAAAGTCTTTCCTGCCCATCTGATACGCGAGGCCGCGGTAGTAATACGCCTCGGCGTCATTCCGGTCAAGTTTTATTGCCCGGTCAAAATCCGCGATAGCCTTGTCGTGGTCATTCTTGTTCAAGAAATACATGTTGCCGCGCATATAATAGACACCGGCATCATTCGGGTCGAGACATATCGCCTCTGAGAAATCCGCGATTGCCAGGTCAACCTCACCGCTCTGATAATGCTCCGCCCCGCGTCGGCAATAGTTCTCTTTGGTCATAATTTGCCTCCTTTACCGATAGGAAAAATGCTTTACTCATCAGGTCCGATAGATAGTGTTGCCGTAGATATCCTTAATTTCGTTACCGGATACGCGGTATACCGTGTTACCGTAGATGTCCTTAATCTCGTTGCCGGATACGCGGTATATCGTGTTGCCGTAGAGATCTTTAATCTCGTTGCCGGATAACCGGCCTATTGTGTCGCCGTACTTGTCCTTAATATCTGTCATCGTTTAGTCTCCTTCCATACTTATACGGTACGATTGCCGTATCGGCTGACGTCCTTCGTCCATGGGGGAATGTTCAGCCCAATTACCGGCGCGGCGCTCTAATTATATCCATCTGAAGCTGCCTTGCTTGGCTGTCGAGCGGGTCATAAGAAAGAGCTGTGCATATTTCTCCATGCGCACCGCTGACGTCGCCCCTTCTAATCGCTTCCGCTGCAAGATTGTAATACGAAACACAGAGATTATGTTTTATATGTCCATCACCCGGATTGATTTGCAGGGCTTTTTTCCAGTTGTCTATGGCGCCCCTGATGTCCCCCGCCTGTGCGCAACTCATTGCCTGCCCGTTCAGGGCATTGACAGTGTCACTCATTGTTTTACCTCTCTCCTCTCATTTCCCCGCATAACCGGCGCGTTTAACGCCAATCCCTGTTTCAGAAAGGCTAACTCGTCATCCCCTAAATTAAAAAGCTTCATACTTTTCTCCTTGCGGTCTTTCCCGCCGTCTAAATTTTATGTTTAAGCCGTATACGCATATACGGAAAAACTAATATTTTACCGGCCTACTGCTGACTCTTGGCGGTCTCCCCAGCATCCTTGTCATCGGTTTCCACTTTTTCTTCCGTCCCCAATGATTTCCAGCCCAATGGAAGCAGCGGGCGGCCATATCTATCCCGCCAGAAACGACGTTCTAGAATCCAGACGGTATTACTTGATGCGTTGTCCATAAAGCTATCGCTAAACGCGCCCGCAATGTCTCCTACCAGAGAGTATTTCCGCTCCTTATAGTTTACTGTCGAGAAAAACAGGATGCGAATGACATCTATCGCCCAGCCAACCCCAAACAGGCCAAGTGTGCACATGTAGATTACGCCGGTAACATAAAACTTCATGTAGAATCTATGCACACCCAGCCAGCCAAGGAGCACTGCCAGTAATAACACAGTACTTTTTTTCTTTGGCGGGTCTCCGACGCAAAGACGGCAATATGCTCCGTCATGGCACTCATCACAAACCGGTGCTCCACAAAAAGTACAGTAGCCAACAACCGCTTTATGCTGGGGACAACCACATTTGTCGCCATCATATCCATACTTTTCTTGTAATAAATTTACCTGTTGTTCAAGGTACATACTAAAGCTTCCTTCCCGCCGTTACGCCGCGGATCGCGTGTTTGATTTTATCCACGCCCACATACAGTGGGGATGCTTGTTTACCGGCCGCGGTCTATTCCCGCCCGCAATGACCGGTTTGCCGGACATTTTCGCAATCCTCTCCTAAAAATCGGAAGGAAGCAAGATAAGAGCCGTAAAGATAATTATATTATACTTTATGATACTGGTCAATATCTTAGAAGCATTTATTATTTCTTTATAGAATATGGAAAGAATAGACGCAAATATTCGGGACATACTGGCAAGCAATATAAAGAAAAACCGCCGGAAGTGCGGTTTTTCGCAGGAAAAACTGGCCGAAAAAGCTGGGATTTCCACGCCATTTGTCGCCATGATAGAGGTTTCCCGTAAATTTCCAACCCCGGTCGTGCTGGATAGAATCGCCGGAGCCTTGAACATCAAAACCTATCAGCTTTTTGCTGTGCCGGTTTCCCCGGAAGAAGAAATGGAACAGCTACGCCGGGACATTGTAAGCGAAATTAAACAGACCGTTGGCGAGTCTGTCGCCGAGGCCGTGAAAAAAGCCTTTGCGGATAACTGCAAAGGCTGCCAAGACAGCCAAGACAGCCAAGACAGCCAAGACAGTTCAGGGACTACAGGCGCCGAATAAAAAGGAAGGAAGAAAGGAAGGAAGAAGTAAAAGGGAAAAAGGAAGAATTAACAATGAGGAATGAGGAATGAGGAATGAGGAATGTAAAAAGGAAAAGGTAAAAGGTAAAAGATTGCGCTATAAATTGCAACGCGGATTATCGAAGTGAACGCCGCTCCGCCCACAACGGCGCAAACAAGTTTGCGCGCAAATTTGCGACTCAACTGCGTTGAGCTTGGGAAGAAAGCGCGATGAATCGCGGCAAAGCAAAACTCCATTTCTGGATGCTAACGCGGAGCGT
>JAISCO010000323.1 GCA_031265535.1 Spirochaetaceae bacterium
CATGAAACAGTAATAAAAAAAGCAGGGAAAAAGGCAATAATAGGAATGTGAGAAAAAATAGGCAAAGGTATCATTTCTACTGAACGGAAATAGGGCTCATTTCTACTGAACGTTGACACCGCTGGCGGGGGGGATTGTAAAAGGGCGGGGCAATTACTATAATTAGAAGCGGGGGGTGGAAGCGGTAAATTCGCTTTCATGATAAAGATGGAAAATGCGGATGCGGAAACTTTAGCCCGGAGCCTCATCCAGGAAGCCTACGAAAAATTGAAAGGGATTAACCCGGAAGAAGCTCTTGGAAAATTAGAACAGGCTTTACACGCGGATTATACGCAGCAAGAAGCGCTTTATGCGTTAAAGTGCCTTAATTGGTGGCTGGAACGAATCAAGAATCTGGACAATGCCGGTGACACTTGCGATTCCTATAGCAGGGGCAGTTTTTTGCTTTCCCAGTGGAAGAGTTATTACATTTTTCTTGAGCTTGTCGGTGGCGCGTATGATAGATGTCAGTATGCGATCAAACATTTTGTATACGCTCTTGCGCTGCAAAACTATGAGGATGCTCTTGCCGACGGGCTTTTGCGGCACGATCCGGAACTTTTAGAACAGATTGGAAGATGCTACAAAGGCATGGGCTGTTATGAAGAAGCGTTAAATTATCTGAAACAAGCAGCCCGGTTCAAACAAGAGGATGCCGCTACTATATCAATTCTGGCGGATGTGTATGCTCTGCTGGGCGAAACCAAGGCGGCCAAGGTTCTGTTTCGCGAGGCTTTTTTTATAGATCCGCAGCGTGTCGACTTGGAAAATTTAGAGTCAGGGCTTATTCTTTCGCTGGCAAAGCGCGTCTCTGAAATGGGTTATTCGGGGCCGGAATTGCGGGAATGGCTTCCGGTTTACGGCGCATTATTTGGCGTTTTTACGGTAAAACGTGAACTTAAACTTGCCGAGCTGGGCAGGCTGAAGCAGCGGATTTTTGATTTAGAAAGCAAACTGCGCGGCAGCCCTAAGGAGGAAAATATTTTAAAGCCGTCTTTGTTGAACAAATATTTGCGGCTGATAGATCATTACGAAGGTAAGGATAACAGCGGCGCCTTAATTGATGAAATTAAATTAAAAATAAAAATTATTAAACCGCTCATTTTTGAACGGTATATGTGTTAGAAAAGGAAAGGCAGGATTAAAATGTCAGAAATACTTCTTAAAGATGTACAGAATATGTTGAACGAAGAAAAGTTCACACGCGCAACACTAAGCAACTACTCTATTGACCGGTTTAAGGAACTCGACGTTGTGCTGGACAGAGCAAAGAAAGAGCGTGTCCTAAATGATATAAAAAGTATCTGTGATGAACATCTTAGTCATTCAAAAAACAGTATAATAGCGATTTATTTTTCGGGTATGATCGCGCTTTCACAAAATATAATTGATGATGCCGCTCTTGTTAGTCTTGCCGGTATTTTTGTTGATAATCACAAATTAAATATCGTGAAGTATCTTTGTGAACGCATACTGGAATACGGCGAATCAAAATTCGCGCTGCGCACTTTGGGCGAGTGTTATAAAAACGATAACGAAGAAGAAAAAATGTTTGACGCATGGAAACGCCTTGTAAAAATAGACCCCGATGAAGCGGACATTGCTAAACTGCTGGCTGAACGCGCCGAAAAGCAGTCCGACGTTGACGAGGCGACAGATTACTTTAAAAAAGCGCTGCACCGGTATATCAACAAACAGTTATTTACGAATGTACGGGAAATATGGCTTAAACTGCTGGATTATCACCCGGAAGATATAGATTTCTTTCTTTCCGTTCAAAATAAAGTCGCAAAAAACATCAGTACGGATAAGGCGGTGTCGCTGCTTACCGACGTATACAACTCACTTAAAAAGCGCGGCGACTTTAATACGTCAATCATCATACTAAAATTGATACTGAACCATGATGAACGCGATGCTTTTTCGCGGAAAGAAATAACAGAGTGTTTCAGGCAAAAATATGCGCGTCATAGTCAATTGGAAGAATATATTAAAGTATCAAATCTTACGCAGAACTGGCGCAATGTGCATGAGGCGATTTTGGATTTTGAAAAACATATAGCGTTTGACAAAGGAAATTTTGTATATCACAGAACATGGGGCGTAGGACGAATCGCGAAAGTAGACGGCGATGATATTGTCATAGACTTTTCAAAAAAACGCTCGCATAGTATGTCACTTAAAATGGCGGTTGACGCGCTGCAAACGCTGGAAAAGAACCATATATGGGTATTGAAAGCGACTATGAGCAAAGAAAAGCTGCACGAAAAAGTAAAAACCGATCCCGAATGGGCGCTAAGGACTATAATTAAAAGTTTTGATAATTTCTGCGATATTAAGCGTGTAAAGTCGGAACTTGTTCCTTCCGTGCTTTCCGCCGGCGAGTGGGCGTCATGGAACACTAAGGCGCATGTCATTCTTAAAGATAATCCTTTGTTCGGCGTAAGCGCGAATAACATAAATGTACACACTGTACGCGAGCGTTCTTTGAGCAAAGAAGAAAAATTATACAACGAATTTAAAGCCGAAAAGAAATTTTTTAGCAGACTCTCTTTAATCAGGGAGTATGCGTCCGAAATAAAAAATATCGAACCGGATTCGGAGCGATTTAACGATATGGCGTCATTTTTTACAGGATACTTAAAACCTAATATGCCGGTAAATGAGTTTACGGTAACATCATATCTGCTGTTAAAAGATTTGTCCGCTTCGTTTACATTCTTGTCTCCGCTTATTAATTTAAATTTTATCGCGATGTTTGAGCGTATTGATAATTTACCACTGTTATTTCAGCGCCTTAAAGATGAAAAAACAAAAAAAGATTTTTTTGCCCAGATTAAACTTTTTATACCGGACTGGCAGGATATATATATACGGCTCTTTCCCTACGCGCTGACCGGCTCTATCATTGGCGATCTTAAACAGGCCGGCTATGCGGATAAAATTGTAGCTATGATACGCGGCTGTTTTGAACATTACAAAGATAACCGCGAGGCTGTCGTATGGTTCTACCGCAATTACCGCGAAGACCCCTTGTTTGCCGGCGCGGGTTTAAGCAGCGAAAAGATAATTATCACGCTGATACATCTGCTTGAATTAACTTACCGTGAAATAGACAATCACCGCGATACGATGGATAACAAAAAAATCAACAAGCAGATATATTCCATTTTATTCAAAGAAAATTTGCTTGAAAGCTGCATTGACAGCGCAAGCCGTGAAACGATTGTGCGTGTATATACGCTTATCGAAGATGTAAAAGACCTTGATCCGGCGGATAAGCTAAAACTTAAAAACCATATACTTGATAAATATCCCGACTTTAAATTCTTTGGCGCGGTAGAAAAGGATACCGTTACGCGCACTCTTATCGTTACGGTCGCCAAGTATGACGAAAAACAAAAACAGCTTGACCGTATCATGACGGAAGATATTCCGGCTAACTCAAAAGAAATAGCGTTTGCGCTGTCTTTAGGCGATTTAAGAGAGAACGCGGAGTACAAGGCGGCAAAAGAAAAACAAGAAATTCTTAACTCTACCGTCGCAAAGTTAAAAAATGAAATAGAGCGCGCCCAGCTTTTTGATCCCGCTGCGGTAAACACTTCCCGCGTTTCATTTGGAACTGTAGCTACGCTGACTAATGAAGCCGGCGGCGCGGATGAAGTTTACACAATACTCGGTCCGTGGGAATCCGATCCTGATAACAGGATAATTTCATACTTATCGCCGTTCGGTAATTCGCTGCTAAATAAACATACGGGTGAAAAGTTTAATTTCGAGATAAACGATGAAAAGATAACGTATACGGTAAAGGAAATAAGCGCCGCGAATTTCTGATTGACGCCTGATTGTTTGTTATAGCGCTTAAACTTGTAAAATGCCAATCAGTATGGGGGCGTTGCGGGGGCACTTGAGAAGTAAAAGGTAAAAAGTTGGTCTTTGGGCGGCGCGAATTATGGAAACAAAAGCGTTTTGCCCCCGCTGAGGGGGTGGCGGAAGACCGTAGGGCTGGAGACAGGGGGGAGCCCCCCCCCCCCCCCTCTTTATATTTTCTTAATAGAAGTACTATATGCGTGTATCAAAGATTGATAAGATAGCGGTTCCCCGGTTGCTGCGGGAACTTTCCGCTATTTTTAAAACGCACGGTAAACAAGTGTTTTTGGTTGGCGGCGCGGTACGGGATATGCTGCGCGGGACACAGCATATTGACTGGGACCTCGCAAGCAGCGCGCGTCCCGAAGAGATTATGCGGATTTTTCCCAATGTCATACCTACCGGCATAAAACATGGGACAGTAACTATCCGGTATAAAAAACATTCCATTGAAGTTACGACATATCGTAAGGACGGCGATTATGTGGACGGCAGACATCCAGACAGCATTGAATACGCGGCGGGCATAGAAGACGATCTTTCCCGCCGCGATTTTACCATGAACGCGATTGCCGCCGAGCTGCCGGGCGGGCATATTATTGATCCTTACCACGGCAGAATGGATATCGAAAATGAATTCATCCGCTGCGTGGGTAAAGCCGCGGACCGCTTGAACGAAGACGGTCTGCGGGCACTGCGGGCGCTGCGTTTTGCGTCCCAGCTTAATTTTGATATTGACAACGAACTTTTGCACGCTATTCAGAATAATCCGGAAATGATTATTCCCGTTTCGATGGAACGTGTAAGGCTTGAATTTGACAAGATAATAGCGTCCGGCAGGCCGTCTACGGCGCTGCTATACATGGAAAAATGCGGTCTTATGCAGCTCATACTGCCGGAACTTATGCGCTGCCGCGGTGTTGAGCAGAAAGGCTATCATCGCTTTGACGTTCTGACTCACTGTCTGCTTGCCTGCGATTACGCGGCGCGCAATAAATACAAACAAAGCGTCCGGCTTGCGGCGCTTTTTCATGACGCCGGTAAACCTGAAACCGCAAAACCCGGCGCTTCAGACGTATGGACATTTTATAACCATGAAATAGTATCGGCGGATATTACCCGCGCTATAATGACGCGCCTGCGTTATTCCAACGCAAGTATTGACGCGACCGTTCATCTGGTAAAAGAACACATGTTCAACTATGACGATGTATGGAGCGAAAGCGCCGTGCGCCGTTTTGTACGCCGCGCCGGTGAGGAAAATTTGCAAGACTTATTTGATCTGCGCCGCGCCGACTCGTTTGGAATGACCGGATTTGAAGCCCCTTTGGATTTATTGTTCGATTTTCAAGACCGTATAAAATCAACGCTCGCAAAAAGCCGCGCTCTTTCCCTTAAAGACCTTGCCGTAAACGGCAATGATCTGATGCGGACCGGTATCCCATGCGGTAAGCGCATGGGATTTATTCTGCGCCGGCTTTTAGAGGCTGTCCTCGACGATCCTGAACTGAACACAAAGGAAAAACTTTTAGAAATAGCAATAGCTGGTGGTGATTCACAAAGTATGATGAGCACCTAAACGAAGCCGTAATTGATATAAAAAAATGCCATATTAAATGCTTTGAAGTGGTTGAATAAGTTCTTGGAAAAACAACATGTTTTCCGAAATGCCCGCCGTACCCTATGCCTCAGCCGGCAGTTATTCCCTTCTATAACCCACAGTGTGTTCCTTCCCTACTTCATGCTTCTCCTTCTAATTCTCATTTCCAAATACCGATAGGAAACTCTCCCAATTGAGCTTGTTCCAAAACTAATCGACTATGCGCTGAAGCGCATGGTTTTGGAACAAGCTCTTGGAAAAATCGGTCTAAAGCCCGCTTTTTCCACAAAATTCAAAGAAGCTGTTCCA
>JAISCO010000331.1 GCA_031265535.1 Spirochaetaceae bacterium
TTAATCCGTATGCCCCCCCCCCCCCCCCACAAACAAAATTTGCCCCAAAATTGGCCCAAAACTGGGGGGTGCAAATAAACCCAAATTATCATATTGGTAACAACCCCCCCCCCCCCCCCTCCCACCCTACCAAGTAAAAGATAAAAAGTAAAAGGTAAGATTAGCTAAGCGTAGGTAAAAATTTTAACGCGCTATCGAAGTGAACGCCTCTCCGCCGCCAGTGAGCGGCGGCAAAACGCTAACGCGGAGCGTATGTAAACCCGCTGGCGGGCGCGTATGCAAAGCGCCTTTTTCAAAACTGAAGGCACGGATTAAAGGCTGCTTCCGGGATGCTAGCGCGTAGCGCATGTGCCTCCATGGCAAATGGTTGATATTTTTTAGAAAAGGACTTAGATTAAGCTATGCCTTTAACTTTATACAATACACTTGGGCGGAAAATAGAACCGTTCAACCCCGTTCATGAAGGAAAAGTAGGATTTTACGGGTGCGGCCCTACAGTTTACAACTATGCCCACATCGGCAACCTGCGCGCTTATGTTACACATGACATACTTGTACGCGCTTTGCGCCGCTTTGGGTACAAAGTAACCCATGTAATGAACGTTACCGATGTAGGACACCTTTCCGGCGATGACGACACCGGCGATGACAAAATGCTAAAAAGCGCTGAAGAACGCGGCAAAAGCGTCATGGAAATAGCGGCCTTTTACACAGAAGCCTTTTTTAACGACATCAAACTACTTGGAATACAGAAACCCAACATTGTTTGCAAGGCGACCGAACACATTGGCGACATCATAGCGCTCATCAAACGGATAGAAGCCGCGGGATTTACATACAGCGCCGGCGGCAATTTGTACTTTGACATAGCTAAATTTCCGTACTACGGCGAACTGTCCGGACGGCGCTTTGATGAACACAAAACACTTGCGCGCGCGGAACTGGACAACAACAAACGGAATCAGGGCGATTTTGTGTTGTGGTTTACCAAAAGCAAGTTTGAAAATCAGGCGCTTACATGGGACAGCCCGTGGGGACGCGGCTACCCCGGCTGGCACATAGAATGTTCGGCTATGAGCATGAGGTATCTAGGAGAGCAGTTTGACATACACGCCGGCGGCATAGATCATATTCAAATACACCATACGAATGAGACAGCTCAGAGCGAAGCGGCCACAGGCAGACACCCGTGGGTAAAATACTGGGTACACAACGAATTCCTTGTTCTTGATAAAGAAAAGATGTCAAAATCAACCGGCAGCTTTATCACGTTGAAGAATCTTATTGACATGGGCTTTGACCCGTTAGATTACCGCTGTTTTCTGTTGGGCGGACATTACCGTAACCAGATAAAATTTTCTGTTGACAGCCTAAAGAGCGCTCAAAATACCAGAAAATCGTTGCTGTCAACACTACGCGCCATTGCAGCGAAAGCCGGTATAACAACGGAGGAAACCGCCGGAATGGAGACCGGAAAAGGCAACGCTCATTTGGAGTCCTTCAACCTTGCATTGGAGGACGACCTAAACACGCCGCGCGCTCTTTCATCCCTATGGGCGTTATTAAAAGACAACAATATACCGCCAAAAGACGTGCTTGCCGCAGCTTTCGATATGGACAAAGTGCTTGGATTAGACCTTGCCGGCGGGACATTCAAAAAGGACGCCGCATTAAACAGCGTAGATGAAACAGAGATAAATACACTCATAACGGAGCGCGCCGCGGCAAAAGCCGCAAAAGACTTTTTGCGGGCGGATGAAATTCGCCAATCGTTGAAAGAACGCGGCATTATACTGGAAGACAACCCCAAAGGAACTAGTTGGAGATACGGTGAATAACTCACGGAACAACGATGAAAAACCGCAAAGACGCATAATAATAACGCAAGTCATATTTGCGGCGCTCTTTGCGCTGTATGCCGGACGCTTGTTTGCCATTCAAATACTTGACGGTGAATTGTACCGTTCCCGGGCGGACGACATCTCTAAACGAGCGCTCACGCTGCCGGCGCAGCGCGGCGAGATATTTGACCGGAACTACGAGAGCCCGATTGTATTTAATACCGATTCTTTTGCGGTATTCATAGCGCCTGCGGAAGTCAAGCGGGATAAAATGCCCGAGATACTAAACAGCCTTTCAGAAATTTTGAATACCTCCCGTGAACAGATTGACAAAAAGCTGCCGGTCGAATATTACCACCTATACCGGCCTGTAGAGATTGCGTCAAATATCCAGTACAGTACAATCGCGATTCTTGCCGAAAACCTTGATACACTGCCCGGCGTTTCATGGCAGTCGAAACCGGTGCGGAATTACCGCGATACCGGCAGCCTTGCCCATGTCATAGGCTATGTTGGAGACATAACCCGCGATGAACTTACGGTGTTGTACAACCGCGGATATAAACAGGGGGATGTAATAGGCAAAGCGGGGATAGAGCGGCAGTATGATGAACTAATGCGCGGCAAAGAAGGGCGGGAAATACGGACAGTTGACGTGCGGGGACGCCTTGACCGTGAACGTGAAATAATTCGTGAAGCGCCGGAAGCGGGAAAGAACCTTGTGCTGACGATAGACGGCGCTATACAGACACTTGCCGAAAAAGCGTTAGGAGAGCGGATCGGCTCTGTTGTTGTTATGCGTCCGGCCTCCGGCGAGATACTCGCCATGGTTTCGTATCCATGGTACGATCCGGGCATATTTAGCAGTAACGATTCTGGGGTGGAGTATCAAGCGCTTGTGAATGATACAAATAAACCGCTGTTAAATAGAGCGATACAGTCCAGTTACCCGCCCGGTTCAACCTTCAAAATTGTCATGACAACAGGAATATTGGGAGAGGAAGCCTTTCCGGAAGAAAAAACCGTTGATTGCCAGGGAGAAATGAGCTACGGAGACAGAATCTGGCGCTGTCATATACGCCGCCCGGGACACGGTCGAGTCAACCTCCAACGGGCTATGGCTCAATCCTGCGACATATATTTTTGGGTTGTGGGACGCGACAACCTTGGCGTCGAGCGCATTGTTTCTTACGCGAAAGATTACGGTTTAGGCGAGCTTACCGGTATAGACATGCCGGGTGAAATATCCGGTTTTATTCCGACACCGCAATGGAAAGAGCGCCGTCTGCGCGAAAGATGGCAGGGCGGCGATACGATGAATATGTCGATAGGACAGGGCTTTACACTGGTAACGCCGTTGCAGATGGCGAATATGGTAGCAATGACAGTAAATAACGGCGTCATCTACAAACCCCATGTTTTGAAGGAAGTGCGCGATCCTGTAAACGGCGCTATTGAAAGTGTGGCCCGAAGAGAAATATTGCATGAATCTGAACTTGATGATGAAATATTTGAAACAGTGCGGAATAATATGCGCTCTGTAGTAAGCGCCGGTACCGCTCAATTTCCGCTTAATATAAAAACAGTTGAAATTGCCGGTAAAACTGGAACAAGCGAGGTCGGCCTGCACGACCGCTGGCATTCATGGTTTGCCGCATACGCGCCGTATAACGGCGATGATCCGGAAGAAAAAATCGTTGTTTCCATTATAGTTGAAGCGTCAAATCCGTGGGAATGGTGGGCGCCATACGCTTCCGCGATAATTTTTCAAGGCATTTTTGCGCGGCAAACTTACGAGGAAGCGATAACCGCCTTGAATTTCCAGTACCTGATTCCGGCGCGCGAGCGCAGAGAATAATAGTATGGAATCTCAAAATATATACAAAGCAATGACAGTACGGGAATATGGATTTTTTTGGGGGAGGGGAGGGGATGAAGCTTAATATTTTTTTTGAAATTGACTATGCGCTTTTATTTTCCGCGATTTTGCTGACCGTATTTGGGGTGCTTTTTATATATTCGGCAAGCGTTACCTCTTTTGGCATATCTGTTTCAACTGAATATGCGCGCCAGATTCTTTGGGGAACCGCGGGCGTCATTATCGCGCTTACTATAGCGGTGCTGAATTACCGCCGTATATATTATATTTCATCATATCTGTATTTAGGGTCGCTTGTACTGCTTGTTTACACCTGTTTATTCGGCCGCGTGGTAAACGGCGCGCGCGCGTGGCTCGGCATCGGTTCTTTTGGAATACAGGCTTCCGAATTCGCTAAATTAACAGTAATTATTTTTCTTGCCCGTTTTTTGGACAGCACAAAAAACAGCAGAAACGATGCGTGGCGTTTCACGGTTTCCTGCATGATTGTTTTTACCCCTATGACGATAATACTATTGCAGCCGGATTTCGGCACATCTTTGGTGTTTATAGCCATACTAATTTCCATGACATTTATAGCCGGCATCTCAAGACGGTACATAGTTTTTTTAATAATAACGATAGCTCTTGCCGGATTTCTTATTGTGATTCCGTTATGGCAGACGCATATACTTGGGAAAAATATTCCATTTTTACTAATGCTATCGAATAAAAAATTTATTATCATAGCGATAAGCGCGCTTTCCATAATTTCCGGCATGGCGCTTTTTGGATATATACGATACAAAAAAACATATTTTTACTGGATAGGCTACGGAGCAATAATAGCAATTTTAGCGTTTGTGATATCCTATGCCGGACAAAAAGTGTTAAAACCTTATCAAATCATGCGCCTTATTGTTTTTCTTGATCCCAATGTAGATCCGCGCGGTTCCGGCTGGAACATAATACAGTCTATAACGGCAATAGGTTCAGGCGGCATACTTGGAAAAGGCTACCTGCAAGGTACACAAAGCCATTACCAGTTTCTGCCGCAGCAAAGCACGGATTTTATTTTTTCAATATATTCTGAAGAATGGGGCTTTATAGGCGGCATAATAGTTTTTCTGCTGTTTTTGTTGATCAGTATGCGTCTAATAAAAATAATGAAGACAACATCGGATCCATTCGGCTGTTATATTGTCGCCGGCATCGCGGGAATGTATATATTTCATTTTTTAGTAAATGTTGGAATGACAATAGGCATCATGCCTATAACGGGGATACCGTTGCTATTCATGTCTTATGGCGGGTCGGCCCTGATCACCGCGATGATCGGCATAGGGCTTGCGCTCAGCGTTTATATAAGACGCTTTCAGTATTAAATGGCGCGCTATATAAACCCGCTTGAAGATTTAGGCGGACTTTTGTTGACGGTGGAAAAACCCGCCCGTTATACGGGCGGCGAATATGGAATGCTGGCAAAACGCGGCGCGGCGCTTCAAACAGTGATTGCCTTCCCCGATCTGTACGAACTTGGAATGTCGAATCAGGCGCTCCGCATTCTGTATAACAGACTGAATGTCATGCGCGATGTTTCCTGCGACCGCGTATTTGCGCCGGCGCCGGATTTTGAAAAACTACTCAAAGAAAAAAATATCCCGCTTTACGCGCTTGATACCGGCATTATGCTGCGCGATTCCGATATACTAATGTTCACACTTGGTTACGAACTTTGCGTAAACGCTGTGCTGACAATCTTGGACACGGCCGGTATACCGCTGTGCCGGATAGAGAGATGTGGTGAGCATCCAATCGTGATTGCGGGCGGTCCCTGTGTTTCAAACCCGATGCCTTATTCGCGCTTTATCGACGCGTTCTGGATAGGCGAGGCCGAGGATGAATTTTTCACCCTGATTGAACAGCTTGGCCGCGATAAAAAAGCCGGAGCGAAAAAATCGGATATGATTGAAAGACTCGCCATTCATGATTCAATCTGGGTACACGGAAAGAAAAAAGCCGTCCGCGCAATATACACCGGTTTTTCAGAAAATAAAACTCCGGCGCCGGTTTTTCCAGTTCCAAGTATGCGTATAACACAGCATCACGGCGTCATTGAGATAATGCGCGGCTGTCCCAACGGCTGTAGATTCTGTCATGCCGGCATCTGGTACCGTCCAATGAGGCAGAAAAGCGCCCGCGCCGTTTTTGAAGAGGCGGCGGAATGTATAGCAAAAACAGGCTTTCGTGAAATAAGCCTTTCATCACTTTCAAGCGGCGACTATCGTTACATAGAAAGCCTAATTGACGCTCTTAACGTAAAATTCGGGAAAAACAGAATATCATTTCAACTTCCGTCACTTCATGTTTCAACATTTTCACTTCCCATACTTGAAAAAATATCGGCGGTGCGGAAAAGCGGGCTTACATTCGCCGTTGAAACACCTTTGGCGGACTGGCAGGCGGCCATCAACAAAGCTATAAACATAGATTCGATAGCCGCGGTCGTGACAGAAGCAAAAAAGAATGGCTGGCGTTCCGCAAAACTATATTTTATGATAGGACTTCCTGTAGACGGAACCGGTGTGGATGCAGAAAAAATCGCTGAAGACGAGGCGCTGATTGCTTTTGTCATGGAACTGTCTAAGCGTACCAAGTTAAAATTTTCAATAAATGTAGGAGTTTTTGTGCCCAAGCCGCATACTCCGTTTCAATGGAGCGCCCAGATAGATGAGGATAAGGCTCGGCTCATGCTATACCGGATAAGGGATGTTTTAAAAAAACAAGGCCACAAAGTAAGCGTGCATGATCCGTTCACCGCTCTTGTCGAAGGATTTATCGCGCGGGGTGACGAAAGGGCAGGGGAGATAATAGAGCGGGCTTACAATCTGGGCTGTAGACTGGACGCATGGAGCGAATATTTTCAAAAAGACGTATGGCGCGGTATTTTCCGTGAACACCATGAATATATCATGCGAATAAGCGGCGCGCGAAATCCTGACGAAAAACTCGAATGGGATATTATTTCTTCTAGTGTATCAAAAATATATCTATTGCAAGAGTATGAAAAATCCATGAAATATAAGATAAATAGTGTTTCATGTATACAAAATTGTACAGATAAATGCGGAATCTGTAGTGTTGGCCGGAGTATTGTCGAAAATAACATGCAGTTAGATAATAATTATCCTGAAAATAATGAAAAAGAGCCCTTGCCGCCGCCTGTAGATGCGCCTGACGGACGGAAGGACCCCGACACATACCGGATTCTTTTTTCATTTTCAAAAGAGGGTAGGGCGGTTTTTCTGCCGCATCTTGCCCTTATCGAAGTGTTTTCGACGGCCTTCCTGCGTGCCGGAATACCGGTTTTGTATACATCCGGTTTTAACCCGCTGCCGCGTCTTGACTTTGCCGCGCCGCTGTCGCTCGGCATACAGGCCGCGGGCGAGATTGCATCCGTAGACACCGACCGCCCATTCGAGGGTGAAGACTTTATTAAAATGCTGAACGCCGCGCTGCCGGAAGGTATCGTTATAGGCGGCGCGTACAACTGCGTGATCCCTTCCGGCGCTAAAAAACATTCGGTTGCTTCGCTGCTCTGGGGCTTTGAATATCTTTCCGGGAATTCCCCTTCCGGCATTGAATCTGATTTTGTGGAAGCGCGTAATGAAAAAGAGTACCGCCGCCTAAGGATAGGCGGCGGCGATTCGGACAGCGCCGCTATTCAGTGGGTTTACGGATTATCTCGTCTGCGCGTCCTTGCCAAATCTGAAAACAGACCCGCGTCATACTTTGATGTGTACCAACATCTTTATTCGTAGCAGGGCGAAAGCCCACAGTTAATAAATTTCCTTGCAGAACGAAGCTCGAAGAGCTTCCTTCGCAAAGTCTGGTTTAATACCCCGCAGCAAATTTGCGCGCTTGCCTTGTTTGCGCCGCCTGCAAAAATTTGGTATTAAACCAGACAGTATTATAAATTTCATCCCCCGATCGCGGCCGTGAACCAACGGCAAGTTGGCGCTTGACAGACGGGTAATTTGTGGACAGTCCAGAGGGAACGGTTAATGGGGAGCAGGATGATATCAGCGTATAAAAAGTATCTTAAGTTTTTTTTCATGTTTTATCGCGTCAAACTCGGCATGATCAGAACTTACAACCGGAATGTCAAGGTAAGACGCGATGCCAAGCAGTGCGGAATCGGCGAGGGAAACGGCGTAATTTGTCTTAAACCGCGCCGATTCCCTGATAAATTCCGCGCTGTAATCAATGATATTGATACAGGAATTGTTTACCGTATCAAAAACTTCTTCGGCTTTATCGCGACTTATGTAAAGCTGGTCATAGTAAACTTCAAGAAGATTTACGGAACACATATATACTGCTATTTTATTCAACAGAGCTTGTTCAAGCAGTTTTGTGACTGTATCGACTCCTTTTTCATTGCGCAAAACCGCAATCAGGGCGCAGGCGTCAAGAAGGTAGTTCAGTTTTTTTGCCATTTTGTACGCCGCCCGCCGGCTTCTTTGGAAAGTTCTTGTTCTTTATCGGAATGGCAGCGTTCAAGGAAGCGGTCAACCTCATGTCCGTCTGTGTACCCCAAAAGTCCGAATAGTTTATGTGTCGCCTCTTCCCGCTTCCCGGGGGCAACCGACCGTCTACCGCGAATAGCTTCATCAACCCTGCGCCGCCGGCCTTCGTATACAGCTTCCATAGGGGCATATTCCGACTGCTGCCATACTCGTTCCGCAATGAAATCATTCAGCGGCTCGTCCCCTGCCGTAAGCAGCATGGCTTCATACACGTCTTCTTCAAACTTAACGGTAAGATCTTTTAACATAAGCTTTTCCTCCGCTTTTTAAATTTATAACGATTTGTCGGCATTGTATAGTCCTGCTTTGCCAGCAATTCCGATTTCAAAACGAAAATCAGCGCAACACGGATGGCCCCTGCAAAGAGGTAAAAAGTAAAAAGTAAAAGGTAAAAATGTCGCGTCCTGGTTTAAAGTTGTCATATGAGGAGAAGAAAAATGAAAGATGTGGTAAGGTACAGCGAGGCATTTAAGCTGAGGTTGGTGGAGGACGTGGCCAACGGGAAGTATCCGAGCCTTGACGAGGCGAGGCGCGGGAACGGGATCCGGGGAGGTTCGACACTGAGGACGTGGATAAAGCGGTACGGGCGGGGAGACAGGAAGTATGAAGCATATCTACGGGGAACGCGGGACAGTTACCCGAATTGCTAATTTGAGAGGAGAAAGACATGATGAAAAAGGAAAGACAACGCTGCTTGCGGATGTCAAACTGCTCATTGGGAAAAGAATATCCGCTATATTAGCGCCCTGCCATTTTCCGGCCCTTACTCCGGCGGTAACGGGTTGCCCGCCTGTTGCGCTTGCCGCGCGCACTGACCTACTGTTCGTACACGATTGTAACAGTGGATACATTAAGAATTTTAGAAACCGCGAAGTCAAAGAAGTCGAATAAGTTTTTAAGAGGCCCCTCTTTCTCTTTCCTTCTTCGACTTTTTCGACTTTGAGGTAAAATATTCTTCTCCCGAATCTTGAAACCGCTACCCACAGTTTGAAAGATGTCGAGACGCTACAGCCTCGATAAACGAGGCTGCGATTAACTTTTCATCTCCGGGCAAAAGCGTACGGACATGGAGTATGACACTGCCGTCTCGGATGGCGGCAATCACCGGAACGCGCCCTGTCCGCAATCCTGCTGACAGGGCTTCCGCGCTGACGGGTGAGGCGGCTCGTATTTCTACGCCGTATCCCGAAAGCGTGTCTGTTGGGTAAGCCCCGCCGCCCACCGCGTCACGAGTCTCCACGATCGAAAATACAAAATCGCCGGTATCTGGAACAGAAGCTGCCGCGGACGCCTTCAACATACGGCACAGGGCGCGGGCTTTTTTCAAGAGGTCGTCTTTGCCTGCCTCTATCATCCTTATTACAGGTATTTCTTTGTGCCTGCCGGAAATATAGAGCCTGAGCGTTGCCTCAAATGCCGCAAGTGTCATTTTATCAACCCGCAGCGCCCGCAAAAGTTGGTGGCGCTTCATCTTGTCGATGAGGGACCTTGAACCGGCGATTACGCCGATCTGCGGGCCGCCAAGCAGTTTGTCGCCGGAAAATGTTACGATACCGGAACCCGCTTGAAGGCAGTCTCTGACCGAATGTTCACGGTTTGCAAATGGTATGTCCAGTTGACAAAGCAGCCCGCTTCCAAGATCCTACATGAACATCAGATTGCGGGAGGACGCAAGCGCCGACAGTTCCTCGCGGGACGTTGATTTTACAAAACCGTCTATGCGGTAGTTTGACGGATGAACTTTGAGTAAAACGGCGGTATCTTCCGTGATAGCGTTACGGTAGTCGTCTATATTCGTAGAGTTTGTACAGCCTACGGCCTTCATTTTTGCGCCGGAAAAGGCCAGAATATCAGGAATC
>JAISCO010000344.1 GCA_031265535.1 Spirochaetaceae bacterium
TTATCAAACTGAGGAAAGAGGCTAAACGTGCGAAGACGGAAGAGGAACGGCGGCGGGTAGAGGAAGCGTTCAAGGAACTGGGCTTGAAGCTGGCAAAAACGATAGAGGAGAGCGCCCCCGAATGGCTTTTGGACGAGGCGGATATAACAACGCTGCTGGAGAGGCTGTCGGGCATGGTGGAGTATGTAGGGAGAGGCTACAGGACAACGGAGGTAAAAAAGATGATAAACACATCGTTAATGGGTTACGGCAAAGTGCTTTTGATGGAAGGCGAGAAAAAAGGCAGAAAGGAAGGCAGAAAGGAAGGCAGAAAGGAAGGCGAGCAGAGAAGAAAGAAAGACAAACTGGAAATACTGAATCTGCTAAAAGCGGGCTGCTCGACGGAAGCCTTGAAAGAACGGCTGGAGACGGAACTGGCATCGGCGGCATCGAAGCCGTAAACAATTAGCAATTAACAATTAGCAGTGAGGAGTGAGGAGTGAGGAGTGCGAGTGTCGCTCCGTAACGCCCCGCCGGGAGAGTGGCGGACTAAACACTGATAGCAGTTGCGTATGCCAAACGCCTTTTTCAGACCTGAAGGCACGGAGTAAAGAACACTCGCGGTATGCAGGCGCGGAGCGCATGTGCCTCCATGGCAAATGGTGCCGCGTTTTCACTTGACACATACCGCGTATATTTTCATGATTATTGTGTGGATAAAAATTTTAGCCGCAGCGAAAGCTACAAAGACGCGGGTGTTGATATTAACGCGGGTTATGAAGCGGTGGAACTGATGAAACGCCATGTTGAGCGTACCCGTACTGCCGGGATGCGCGGCGGACTTGGCGGTTTTGGCGGAGTTTTTGAGCTTGATTTGTCGGCGGTTCCGAATCCGGTGTTGATCTCCGGCACAGACGGGGTTGGGACAAAGCTGCGCATCGCTTTTTTGTTGGACAAGCATGACACCATAGGCATTGATTGTGTGGCCATGTGTGTAAACGATATTGTTTGTTCGCTCGCAAAGCCGCTTTATTTTCTTGATTACATTGCGTGCGGAAAAACTGTTCCCGCAAAAATTGCCGCGATTGTCAAGGGGATTGCCGAAGGCTGTGTACAGGCCGGATGCGCCTTGATTGGCGGCGAAACGGCGGAGATGCCGGGTTTTTACGCTGTTGATGAGTACGATCTTGCGGGTTTTTCTACCGGCCTTGTTGATAAGAGCCTTATGATTGACATACAAAATGTTTCCGCCGGTGACGTGATTATCGCCCTGCCAAGTTCCGGCGTTCATTCAAACGGCTTTTCCCTTGTACGCAAAGTGTTCGGTATTGACGGCGATACTGATTTGGCGAAAAAAACACTTGCCGCTTATTACAGCGTGTTGAAAAAAACTTTGGGAGAGGAATTGCTTACCCCGACAAAGATTTATGTAAAGCCTGTACTAGAACTCATGCAAAAGGTAAAGATACACGGAGCGGCGCATATCACCGGCGGAGGCTTTTATGAAAATATCCCGCGCTGCCTGCCTGCCGGTCTTTCGGCGCGCATAAAAAAAACAGCGGTACGCCCGCCCGCTATATTTGGCCTCATCGCGGAAAAAGGGAATATAAGTGAACGGGATATGTTTAACACATTCAATATGGGCGCCGGCATGACGCTTATAGTGAGCGCGTCTTCCGCGCAGACCGCGCTTGACACGTTGAACGCGGCTGGTGAAGACGCCTATATACTTGGTGAAATTGTCCCGGGTCAACACGGCATTGAGCAATTAACAATTAGCAATGAACAGTAAACAAGGAAAAGGGAAGAAGGAAGAAAAAGTAAAAAGGAAGAGGGAAAAAGTAAAAAGTAAAAAGGGAGGAATTAACAATTATCAATGAGCAATTAGCAATTAACAGTTGAGTTAGTTTCAAATAAAAGGGGGAAGTCTCCCCCTACGCCCGCACATGGTTGCGGGCTACCCCCTCTGCGGGGGCAAAATGTTCACCGTAGGAGCCCCCGCAACGCCCCCATCCCTTCGTGTGCCTTCGCGGTAAAACTTGTGGGGTAAAACCCGCTGGCAGGGGAACAGGTAAAAAGTAAAAAGGAAGAGGTAAAAAGTAAAAAGGCCGGGCGCGTATGCCAAGCGCATTTTTCAGACCATAAGGCCTTAACTTGACCCACAGAAATTTTTAACCGCTAAGTCGAATAAGTCAAAAAAGTAGAAAAAGTATCACTTTATATCCATGAGGCTGTTCCAGAACTTCAGTTTTTGGAACAAGCTCCCATGTTACGCAATTTATTCGACTTCACGGGTATTTATATTTTTTTGTGTTTAGTGTAATCAACCTACTAGTCTTTGCTGTTCAAAACCCTTATCCGGGCCACCCAAACGTCATATACAGTTGGAATGTTAGGCGCAATCGCTCTCCGGTTCGATAAATATTTTACATCGATAAATATTTTACTTTACAAAAAAGTAATTTAATGTTATACTGACGCAATTCGTCATATTTTTGATGAATGAGGAGAGATTATGAAAAAAATATTTTTACTGGCAATCTATATTATATTGTATAATCCAAATGTATTCGCTCAATTAACAAAACAACAGGCTTGGGCAATTGCTTTAACTGGAATGTTGACAGAACAAAATTGGGATAATTATAGCACGCTCGGATTTAATGACATAAATCAAAGAAATAAACAGCGATACAATAACCTGTTGGTAAATGACTGGAATATTCATAATCGTGAAGAACTATTGATAACTATTGGACAACTCGAAAAAAATGGACATGCGGAATATCTAAAGAATATTAAACAGATTGTTGAATCAGAGGAAGATTGTTCTATAGTCACAATAAATAATAAATATCACCTTAATGCAAGAGAATATAATTATTTGAAATTTATAGCAGCAAATTGGAACATATACAAAAATAGAGATATTATGGCTTGGGATTTGGGAAGAATTATTGCTTTGTGCAGATGGGGATATGTTTGTGAATATTTAGATGAAGAAGAGGCATGGGAAAAAGTGATGTATTATGCGAAAAAAATACAGCCCTTATATACTTCATGGGAAGAATATGGAACGGATTATTTATTTGGAAGGATATTTTGGGCTGCGGGTTCCGGTGATGATGTAAGCATATTACCACGAACAGAACAGATATATAGATATTTAATCAGCAAGACAGGATATTGGAGAAATTTTAATTGGGATATTGATTTGAACGGATATGATCAATATGATATAAATACAATTAATTGGGTGGAAGATAAAGATGAATTTATTCAATATAAAACAAATGACAGCTTAAATTGTATAAAAGTTATCAAAGCCCCTGAATCAATTGATATATCAAAATATGAAATTATAATAAAAAAGATCAAAGGTCGAAGGGCTAGTTTTGGAATATATTTTAATTATATAGATACTAGAAATTATTATCGATTGCTCATATCAACGTCAAGTGGATATGGTTTTCAGAAAATGGTAAATGGGCGAATAACGACAATAAATGATTTTGCATATAATTCTGCCATAAAACGTGGATATGAAACAGAAAATGTTATAAGGGTCGACTATTACGAAAATAAATATGAAATTTATATTAATAATACGAAAGTCAATGAAATAGAAGATGCAAATGGACAAGACGGTAACGCATACTGCTGTATTCTAATGAGTTCTTCTGAAACTGAACAATTTCCTATTGAATCAGAAGATGTAAGATATAAGATTAGGGAAAAGAAAAATGCAACT
>JAISCO010000352.1 GCA_031265535.1 Spirochaetaceae bacterium
TAAGCAAATGCGCAGCATTTGCAGGGCGGACAAAATGTGCCGGAGCAACGGCGTGGGAATGGAGCGCAGCGGAATGACCTAGCCGTTGCGGAGGCCGAGCCGCCTACTGGCGGCGAAGCGCAAACAGCCCTGTTATGTGCAGTGGGCGCGTATTACATTTATACAGTAATTTTTTATTATCGCTGAATTTTTTTTGAAGTGCGAATTTTATGGCGAAAAAACTTCGTAAGGAGTCAGGTAGCCTAAAACCTTGCGAGGCCGATTATTGATTTTATCAACGATTTTGTCCAGCTGTTTTTGCGTAAGCGTATCAAACGGTATTTTTTTAGGCAGGTACTGTCTTATCAGCCCGTTGGTATGTTCGTTAAGCCCCCGCTCCCATGAGTGATACGGACGGGCGAAATAGATATCCATCTCAAGGGCTTGTGACAGGCTCTTATGCGCCGCAAATTCCTTGCCGTTGTCCAGTGTCAGGGTGTTCCGCATATCAGCGGGTATGGGCTTGAAAGCGCGGACAGCGGCCTTGTTCAACGTTGCCGCGCTCTTGTCAGGCATGATTTTAGCCAGAAGCGCTTTGGTTTTCCGGTCGACAAACGTGGCTATGCAGGCGTTTTTACCGGCGCTTTCAACCGTATCACCCTCCCAATCGCCCGCACGGGACTTCTCCTCAACGATGCCCGGGCGTTCATCAATGGAAACACGGTCAGGTATCTGCCCGCGACGGTCTTTTGTCCCCTTCCGCCGACGTGGTTTCGCCTGTTTTTGCCTGAAGTGTTCCTTCAGCGCGGGGATTTTCGCCGTTTCCTCGTATAGACAGGTGTAGATGGTCGATATTGAAGCCTGCTTTTCCCTCCGGCCAGGGTACAGTACCCCAAGTCGGCCTGAAATCCGGTCCGCGGACAGGTCCTGTTTGAACAAAGCCATAATTTCTCGTGTCAGCACAGAGTTATCGAGCTTGGGACTTGGCTTGGTTTGCAAACGGCGTTGTTCGCTCAAGGCTTGGGCCTCGTTACCGGTATAAACCCCGTTGGTTCCGTTTCGGCTCAGCTCGCGGTATATGCCGCTCGGATGCTTGCCGAGTATCACCGGCATATAGCATTTGGGCAGGGCCATGCCCTTCATCGCCTGTAGCGCGTTCTTTTCATCCGTGTTATAGTGTGTATACGGCATCGTTGACCTCCGATAGATTGTGTTGCGCAACGTTATTCTACCGTGTTTACGATGCCGTTTCTATGCCCCGCTAGTTTCGCACTTCAAATAAAATTCGGCCTATGTAATTATAAATTTTATCAATTCAATTTATTTCTATAAAATTAACTCAATAATGTAAAAATTTAAATTCTTTTACGAATATATTTAATCAATCATATACCCACCCAATCTCTTTTTCAATAACAATATCATTTTCAAAGTTTATTCTTACTTCAAACCATGAAAAATCCCAACCATATGGTGCGGCCCTATCACTTGTATAATTATACCATTCTTTATTTTTATCATATAATTTTGTTATAAATAATGGGTTTCCCAAAATACCAATAACTTCAAATTTAGACATACCAATATTAATTTCATTGACAATTTCTATATTATCAGTATTTAAACCTACAGAAAATTTTGTATCAATATATCTATTCCAAGGACAATCTGTTTCAACATGAAAAAATGCGTATGTTAAAAACGACATAAAAATTAATGACAAAATTATTATTGTCCATAAAACTATTATTTTTATGTTCATAAAATCTTTATACTTTATTCTAAATGTTTTGTCAATATTTTTTAAAAACATTCTTTCAACAAATTTTAGCGCCCATTGCGCATAACATTTCGTCAGTTCGCGGTGTTTTGGCGGCCCGGATAAGGGTTTTGCGAAGCAAAGAACAGGGCTGGCAAACTGCGGATTAAGGTTTGCCTGTAAATGAGCGAAGCGATTGACCTAGCAAAACCGCAACCCGAGCCGCCTATCGGCGGCGAAGCATATACAGGCCTGTTATGTGCAGTTTGGGCCTTTCCGATATTTTCATACCCAATTTTCTATTCTTAAATCATTTATCCGTTCAAATTCTTTTACATTGTTCGTTACAAGTATTAAACCCAACGATTTGGCATGCGCTCCTATTAACATATCGTACGGACCTATTAAACATTTTCTGTCTTTCAAATACTTTTTTATCTTTCCAAATTCTTTTGACGCTTTTTCATCAAATGGTCTTACATCAATTATTGTTAAAAATTGCATTAACGCTATTTTATTCTTTTCTTTATATTGACTATTTTCATTCCCATATTCAAGTTCAGCTAATGTTATTGTTGAAATTGCTAAACCGTCTTTCCTTTTATTCTGTAGTTCGTTTAGTATATGTTCTGTTTTCTTTTTTATAATATATATACACATATTTGTATCGAGCATATACATTATATTTCTTCCCTTTCTTGATTTTTCCCCTGATCTCTCTCTTCTGAAAAATAATCGTCCGAAAAATTATTCAGCCCGTGTAAAAATGTCTCCCATTCTTTGTCCATTGGGAATATAATTACCGCGTCCCCTATTTTTTGAATATACACATCCTCACCCTTAAACTGGTATTCTTTTGGAAGTCTTACCGCTTGGCTTCTCCCATTAATAAACAAACGTGCTGTCTGCATATATTTACCCCTAAATTCAATATATACCATGATATATATTCTGTCAAGTATTTTTATGGTATTTTTTACTCTTTTTTGCGGGCATTGCACATAACGTCCCGTCAGTTCTCGGTGCTTTGACTGCCCGTATAATGGCTTTGAACAGCAAAGAACAGGTATGGCAAACTGCGGATTAAGGTTTGCGTGTGGATGAGCGAAGCGGAATGACCATTGTAATACTTACTATTCACTAATAATATTTATAAATTGTTCCGGCATTACAATTTTAATTGTACTTTAGAAAATGGAATAACGCCTATCAACGACTGTGTAATGGATCCCGGCAGCAATTCATCAATCATTTGTCTGGTTATATGGGTTTTTTCTCTTTTTTTATTAACCGGCAATATGATTATTTCTATATCATTATTTTGGAATGATTTCGGCAACGGAAATAATGTCTCCAATGCTTTGCTATCAATAATTTTTCTTAATGCTTCCATAAATTTATCTCCTAAAACACTTGTTTCTTACTATAACATAATTTAAATCATAATACAAGCTAGTTCATGGAATATTGTATGTATTAGACCTGTTCAATAATTAAAGGCAGACAAGATTACCGCGCATGAGTTGTTGAAAAAGTCTATTATAATTTGGGCTAGATTTTTTTTGGCTCACTCCAAACTTTTCACTTAGAAAAATTGTGGCGCAATGCGGCGGCGGATGTACAAAATTTCCGCGCGCGTGTAGACTGGAAAAATAAATTTTACCGCGAAGGCACACGAAGGGATGGGGGCGTTGCGGGGGCCCTACGGTGAACATTTTGCCCCCGCAGAGGGGGTAGTGGAAGACCGCTGTTAGGCGGGCTGAAACGAGGGGGAGACTTCCCCCTTTTTTTAATAAATTTTGAGTATATTTTCCTTAGACTAAAAATTATTGACCGCGAAAAAGTTTTTTTATTAGGGGGATGTGTGGAAAAGAAAATTGTTATTGTCGGCGCGGGATACGCGGGCATTCTGGCGGCAAAAAAACTGTCAAAGCTTATAAAAGAACGTGAAGGCATAAGCATAGACATTATAGACAAAAACCCGTTTAGTACCATGCTTACCGAGCTTCACGAAGTTGCGGCAGGCAGGGTGGAGGAAGACAGCATAAGAATCAATCTTCGCAAGGTATTTGCCGGAAGGCGGGTCAATGTCATCTGTGATACCGTGAACTCGGTTGATTTTGAAAACAGAACGCTGTCCGGCGTGAAAGAGACCTATAATTACGATTATCTTGTGCTGGCGGCAGGCTCAAAACCGACCTATTTCGGTATCCCGGGGGTTGAAGAATTTTCTTATAAACTGTGGTCTTATGAGGATGCGGTCAGGCTGCGGGAACATATCGAGGGCTGCTTCAGAAAAGCAGCGGCGGCGGATACTGAGGAGCAAAAAAGGCTTTTAAGTTTTTTTATAGCCGGCGCGGGTTTTACCGGCGTTGAAATGGCGGGCGAGCTTGCCGAATACGTGCCGATACTGTGTGAACGGTATGGAATTGACAGGCGGCTTGTTACGGTATGCATTGTAGACGCGCTTAAAAGGGCGGTGCCTATTTTGCCGGAGGCGCTTTCCCGAAAGGTCGAAAAGCGTCTTGAAAAAATGGGTGTTACGGTAATGCTTGACACCGGTGTTGCCGGCGTGGGCAGCGATTTTATCGAACTAAAATCCGGCGGCGAAAGCTCCCGCCATAACACGGATACGGTTGTCTGGGCGGCGGGTGTAGAAGGCTCGGATATTACGATGGAGGCTGCGAAAAGCCTTCCGTCAGAGAAGCGCGGGCGCATAAAGGTTGACAAATATCTCCGCTCAACAGAACACGAGAATGTTTATGTTATCGGCGACAATATGTTTTATATCCCCGACGGGGCGGAGGCGCCCGTCCCCCAGATGGTGGAAAACTGTGAACAGAGCGCGGCAACAGCCGCTAAAAATATTGCCAGCGCGGTAACCGGCAGCGGCGAAATGCGGGAATACAAGCCCACATTTCACGGGGTTATGGTCAGTATAGGCGGGCGTTATGGCGTCGGGCGGGTCGGTACGCCCAAAATGATGTTCAACCTGCCGTCCTTTTTGGCGATGTTCGTTAAACATTTTATCAATATCGTGTATTTCATCCAGATTTTAGGCTGGAACAAGGTAGCAAGCTACTTAAAACACGAGTTTTTTACCATAAGGAATTGCAGAAGCTTTGTGGGCGGGCATTTTTCAAACAGAACGCCCAGCTTTTTACTGGTTCCGCTTAGGATATGGCTTGGCGCCGCATGGCTTTTCGAGGGGGTTAAAAAGATCGTGGAGGGCTGGCTTTCCTTCCCTAAATTAACCGGTTTTTTCGGCGGCGCTACAGATTGGTGGAACGGTATCATAAACGGCGCGGCGGGAACCGCGGTGGAAGCGGTATCTTCGGCGACGGAACAGGGTGTGGAAGCGGTCTCCTCTGCGACGGAACAGGGCGCGGCAGTTGCGCAAGGCGTGGTGGATGCGGTTTCGTCCGCCACTACTGACGCGGCCGCGTCAATGGGAATGCTTATCTTTAACTGGGATTTCAATTTGTTTAAGGCGGCATTCGTGAGCGGGAAATCGCTTGCGGACTCCGGCATAAGCGATTTCGCGTTTCGGTTTGAGATCCCGCTTATGGACTGGTTTGTAAATCATCTGATACTGCCCCATGACGGCGTGCAGCTTTTTATGCAGTGCGCCATTGTTTTTGCCGAAATCCTGGTCGGTCTTGCGCTGATGGGCGGGCTGTTTACCTTCCCGGCATCCGCCGCGTCAATTGTGCTTCAGGCGATGTTTATGGCTACGACAGGAATTTACCTTGGCACATTTTGGATGATTTTTGCAGGAATCGCGGTTTTAATCGGCGGGGGCAGAACTTTCGGGCTGGACTATTACGTGATGCCGTATCTTAAAAAAGCATGGAAAAAGCTGCCCTTTGTCAGGAAGCTGTATATTTATAATGATTGACGGCGGCGCGACCTTTGACGAGGCGGTAAAGCTGGCGGAAGCCGGGGTGGACAGGGCGCTTTCATCTTCGCCCCCTGTAATACGCGAATATACCGGCCATTTGAAGGCTTCCCGCGGTAAATTTATCCGCGCGATCTCGCTGCTTTCCTGTGCCGAAAACAGTGAAGGACAGATTAGCGCCGATGCGGTCAGTTTTGCCGCCGCGATTGAGCTTTTGCACCTTGCCACCCTGGTTCACGATGACGTTATTGACGATGCGGACAAACGCAGGGGCGTGATAACGCTGCAAAAGAAGTATGGGAAGAAAAACGCGGTCATCTGCGGGGACTACCTTCTTTGCGCCGCGCTTAAAACAGCCTCCGCGGTTTCCGATAGAAAGAGGTATTTGAATATCGACATACCCGATTACATGAGCAGAGTCTGCCTTGGCGAATTGCGCCAGAATATCAACATTGGAAACTTTGACTTGTCGACTTACGGATACATGAAAATCATATTGGGCAAAACTGCGGCGCTTTTTGAAGCCTCTTTTTTCATGGGGGCGGTGATCTGCGGAGCAAATGACGCTGATTTAAAAAAATATACACGGCTGGGGCGCTTTACCGGCATGATTTTTCAGCTTACCGATGACTGCATGGACTATGAAATGCCGGAAGGCGGCGCAAAAAAGCCTGTGCGGTCGGATTACGAACAGGGAGTTATCACCCTGCCTCTGATATACGCCCTTGAAAACACGGCGGGCTTTAAGGACGCGGTAAGGGAAGGCAAAATTCCAAAAAGCGAGGTATGCGCGGCGCTTAAAAGTTCCGGCGGTCTTGATTTTACCCGCTCGGTGTCGGCGAAATACCGCGAAAAAGCCATGCGCCTGATAGACGCGCTTCTACTCACCGATTGTAAAAGAGCAAGATTGCTTTCAATTTTGGATAAGGCTTACGCCAGAAAGGAATGATACCGGCATGATAAAAAAGTTTTTAAGCTATGTTGAGATTACCACAAAAATTACGAGCGTTTTCGCTTTTTTGATGACGCTTGCGTATCTTTTTTACACCGGCCGGCCGGTAAACGTAAGGCTTACCGTAATTTTTTTCGCCGCCATGTTTTTGTTTGATTTGACGACCACCGCTATCAATAATTACATTGATACAAAAACCAACCGTCAGCAGCTCCAGTTTTCAAGGAGCGCCGCGCTTGTTATTATATATATTTTATTTGCGCTAAGCGCGGCATTGGGGCTGTATCTGGCGTATCTGACGGATATTGTCGTTTTGCTTCTTGGCGCGCTTTGTTTTGTGTGCGGGGTTTTATACACCTACGGCCCCGTTCCAATTTCAAGGCAGCCTTTGGGCGAGTTTTTTTCGGGCTCGTTCTATGGTTTTTTTATCCCGTTCCTGCTGTTGTATATCAATATGCCGCGGGGAACATACCTCACATTAAATCTCCGGCTTGAAAGTATAACATTAACTCTTAAAACCGCGCCGCTTTTATGCGTTTTTCTGCTCGCGTTGCCGCCGTTTTGTACAACCGCCAATATCATGCTTGCCAACAATATCTGCGATTTGCAAAAGGACGCCGCCGTAGGCCGCCATACTTTGCCCTATTATTTAGGCGCTAAAATATCCCTGTATCTGTTTGCCGCCCTGTATTACGCAGTTTACGCCGCGGTAACGTTAATGGTACTATTAAAAATACTGCACCCCGTTTGCCTGCTGTTTTGGCTGTCGATAATACCGGCGCAAAAAAATATCAGCGTGTTCTTCAAAAAGCAGGAAAAGTCGGAAACCTTTATCACGTCGATTAAGAACTATGTTATCATAATGGGCGGCATAAGCGCTCTGATTTTCATAAGCGCGCTAATCCGCGTATAACGCTGCCTCCAGCCGCGTGGGCAACGCCCTTTCCGGACCAAAGGCGGGGCGTAAAACCCGTTAGCGGGTGCCAAACTGCGAATCGCTGGTGAATATGCGATATGTTTTGACATAAACTTCGTTTATCGCTATAATGTACTACAAAATTCATTTTCAAGGAGTGTTTATGTCTGCTAATGTAAAAACTGATCGTACATGGCTCATCGTAACCGGCGTGGTTATAGGCGCGGCGGCTATCGTTCTTATGACGCTGGGGAATCCTGCAAATATGGGGGTATGCGTCGCCTGCTTTATCCGCGATGTTGCGGGAGCGCTTGGGCTGGACGGCGCGGCGACCGTCCAGTACATCAGGCCGGAAATCGCCGGTTTCATTCTGGGCGCGTTTTTGCTTGCCCTAGCGCGGCGCGAATGGACGCCGGTACAGGTTTCAGGAAGTCCGCTAATCCGCTTTACCATCGCGTTTTTCATCATGATAGGCTGTCTTGTCTTTCTTGGTTGTCCGCTGCGTATGGCGCTCCGTATCGGAGCTGGCGACTTTAACGCCATAGTGGGGCTTGCGGGTTTCTTTGCCGGAACCGGAGCCGGAGCGTTTGCCCTGAAAAAAGGCTTCAGCCTCGAAAGCGCGGAGAAACCGGATACCGGACGTTCCGCTGCCGCCGGACTAAACGCCATCCTCATGCCGGCGTTTGCGGTTCTGTTGCTCGTATTCCTTGCCGTAAAACCGGCGTTCATCAAATTCAGCGTGGAGGGCCCCGGCTCGATGCATGCGCCTGTCGCCGCCGCGCTGGTTACAGCCGTCATCATCGGCGCCCTCTGCTTTCAAAGCAACTTTTGCATAGCGGGCGGCTTCCGCGATCTATTCCTGCTGAAGAAAGGCTGGTCATTCGCATCCTACATCGTGGTAATCGTGGCCGCGTTTGCGGGCAGCCTTATCGTCGGGAAATTCAAGCCGGGGTTCGCCGGACAGCCAATCGCGCACACGCAGGCGCTGTGGAATTTCCTTGGCATGGTTCTTGTCGGTTTCGGCTCCGTGCTGGTAGGCGGCTGCCCGCTGCGCCAGCTTATCAAGGCGGGTCAGGGCGATGCCAATGCGGGTATATGCGTACTGGCGTTCATCGCGGCGGGCGCGACCGCGCATAATTTTGGCATTGCGGCATCCCCTGCCGGCGTGCCATTCAACGGACGGATTGCCGTAATCGCCGGTATTGCGTTAACCGCGGTTTTTGCGTCGCTGTGCCGGACCAAATCCGCCGCGGCGTGAAGTTCATCGTAACGTTTGACGATGTTTCAGGCTCTATTCTTGCCGAACGGGCGCTGAAACATCTGTCTTACCCGTGCACGATTGACACGGCCCCGCGCAGCTTAGGCGCATCCTGCGTCTACATAATCCGCGCCGAAGCGCAAACACAGCAAGAGTTGGAGGGCGTTCTTAACGGTGCGGAAATCAGTTGGGCAAAGATAATAGAACAGGCCGAATGACCGCAGTGGCGGACTAACCCTTCCTGATATATAGAGGTATGGAACCGGCTTCCTTGTCGTCGACGTAAAAGATGAAGTTGATCACGCCGGACGCGCCGAACTTTAGATTGGTGATGTTAAAGACAAGGTGAGATACCGCCGTCGCGTTGCCTACCCCTTTCACGTTTATGGTGCCGGAGATTGGCGGCGTACAGGCCTCGCCGTCCAGATTGCGGCTTTCTACGCGGAATGTGTGCTCGTTGAACTCGCCGATGTTGAAGCGCAGGCGTATCACGACCGAAAGCTGCTGGTGAACGCACGGAAATGAACGGGTGATTATCGTGTCAAACGTACCGACTACCGTAAGTTTCCCGCCGACCTCCTGAGCAAAATCGCAAAGCGTAAATACTTCTATCTTCATTGTCTAAATCCCCATTCCGGCGGCTTCCGTTTCCAGCGTTTCCGCATAAAGCCCGCCTGCCGCGCCGCTTCCCTCCAGCAGCGCCTTGAACTCTTTTTCGTCAAGCGTTTCCTTTTCCAGCAGCAGTTGCGCTATCCTGTCAAGCAGGTCCCTGTGGTTACGCAGTGCCGCCTTTGTGATGGAATAACGCCTGTCGATGATACCGGCAATCTCGTCGTCAACATACTGCTGGGTGGTCTCGGAGTATTCGCGGTGAAAGGCCGGCTCCTGCGGACTGTTCCCCATCATACCCGCGCCGCGTGAGGTCAGCGCTACATTCCTGAAACGCTCGCTCATGCCGTAATCGGTTATTATTTTGCGGGCTATGTCAGTCGCCTTCGTGATGTCGTTTGCCGCTCCCGTCGATATTTCCCCAAAAACCAGTTCCTCCGCGGCCCGCCCGCCGAGGAACACGTCTATCTTGCCCAGCAGCTCTTCTTTTGTCGACAGGTAGCGGTCCTCGACCGGCATATTCAGCGTATAACCCAGCGCGCCAAAACCCCTCGGAATGATTGAGATTTTCTGTACCGGGTCGCTGCCGGGCGTGAACGCCGCTACGAGCGCGTGGCCTGTTTCGTGGAACGCCACTATGCGCCGTTCTTCCGGCTTTATCACGCGGGTCTTTTTTTGCAGTCCGACGACCGTCTTTTCGATGGCTTCGCTAAAGTCTTGATGTTCGACCGCCTGCCGTCCGGCGCGGACGGCAAGCAGGGCCGCCTCGTTCACGATGTTCGCCAGATCCGCTCCCACAAAACCGGATGTCCGGCGCGCGATGGCGGCCAAATCGACCGATTCGCCCAGTTTTACCGTTTTTGAATGGATTTTCAGTATCGCTTCGCGGCCAGACAGGTCGGGGCGGTCGACCAGCACCTGCCTGTCGAAGCGTCCGGGACGGAGCAGCGCCGGGTCAAGCACGTCCGGGCGGTTCGTGGCGGCCACGATGATAAGGCCGGACGTGCCGTCAAAGCCGTCCATCTCGACCAGCAACTGGTTTAGGGTCTGTTCGCGCTCGTCGTTGCCGCCCGCGATGCTGTTGAGGCGGCTCTTGCCTATCGCGTCCAGTTCGTCGATGAATATGATGCAGGGGGCCTTGCTTCGCGCCTGCTTAAACAGGTCGCGCACACGCGCCGCGCCCACGCCGACAAACATCTCGACAAAGTCTGCGCCGCTCATGCGAAAGAAGGACACGCCCGCCTCGCCCGCCACGGCGCGGGCCAGCAGTGTCTTGCCTGTGCCGGGCGGCCCCACCAGCAGCACGCCCTTGGGTATCTTTCCGCCGATGTCGGTGTACTTTTTCGGGCTTTTCAGGAAGTCTACCACTTCGACCAGTTCTTCTTTCGCCTCGTCAACGCCGGCCACGTCCGCAAAACGTGTGGTAATGTCGCCTTCCGCCACGATTACCGCCCGATTCTGCCCGACGGACAGCACGTTTCCGCCCAAATTTCCCATCCTTTTCATCAAAAAACGCCAGATAAAAAAGAAAAACGCTATCGGCAGCACCCAATTGAATATTATGTTGAGTAT
>JAISCO010000362.1 GCA_031265535.1 Spirochaetaceae bacterium
TGTGTTACGCAGTCTTCCCACGATATAGCTGTTTTTATCCCGCGCCGTCTCGCCCAAAACTAAAAGAACCGCCGCGCGGGGGTCGCCCATGTTTATTCCTCTGCCGGAATCAAGGCTTAGCTGCCAAACTTTATCTTTGTAAATATAAAAATCAACGCCGGTATACTCAAAAACAACGTCATCCTGCCAAATCTCAATCCCGCGTGACGCGTAAACCGCGGCGGGGGACCCGAAATTTTCAAAAAGTTCTGTAACGCTCATGCCAATAAAATCAACAGGATTTTCCACAGTGCCGGGCGCCCGCTTTTCTTGCCGCGCAGCCTCTGTCTGTCCCGCAAGTTCCTGTCCCTCCGCGTAAAATCCGCCTAAAAATACGGTGAGTATGCAAACGGCGCCCTGTATTCGGCAAAAAAGCTGGAAATTCAAGTTCAACCGGGGGGCCATTCGAGTCTGCGTCCGCCCAGTGTGTGTATATGCAGGTGATCCACCGTCTGCCCCCCATCACCCTTGCAGTTGATGACAAAACGCGCCCCCGTCTCGCCGCAGCCCAGTTCCCGCGCGATTTCCTGCGCTTTAAGCAGCAACCGCCCCAGCAGAGCGCCGTCCTCAGTCTCACATTCCATGATGTTTTTGATGTGGCGTTTCGGAATTACCAGAAAATGCACCGGCGCTTTGGGTTCTATGTCGTGAAACGCCAGCATTTCATCATCCTCAAATATCTTTTTTGACGGTATTTCCCCCGCCGCAATTTTACAAAAAATGCAATCCATATCTGCCATTATAGCACTTTACATCTCCCAAACAACCCCCGCCAGCGGGTTAAAGTCCGCTACGCGGCAGCATACCCAAAGCGAACTTCAGCCTCTGCTTTTGGTAAGGCAAGGGCGCTTCGCATACGCGGCTGCCTGCATTGCTAATTGCTCACTCCTCACTGTTAATTGCTCATTATTCATTATTCATTATTCACTCCTCACTCCTCATTATTCATTGTTAATTGCTCATTGCTCATTGTTAATTCCTCCTTGTTCCTTCCCTTCTTCCTTTTTCCTTCTTCCTTTTTACTTTTTATTTGTATGACATTGCTTCAGTTCAAAGTGGTTTTTGCGAAAATCAATGATACCTTCGTTACGCATACGGCCAAGTTCGGCGGACATGGCGCTGCGGTCAACCGATAGATAATCCGCTAATTCCTGGCGGTTAAAGGGAATATCAAAGACCTTGTTTTGCGCCTGACGCGAGCGGGCGGAAAAATAGGAGAGCAGTTTTTCACGGGTGCTGCGTCCGGTTATATGCTCAATCTTTTTCATTAGCATTATATTTTTCCGGGCCAGATCATGGATCATGTTGCGGATCAATGTGGCATGAAAGCCGCATACCGTGGCGCAGGGTTGCAAGAGCCGTTTGCTGTTAAAAATGAGCATCTCAGACTTTTCCGCGGCCACAACGCTGACAGGGAGCGCGGGGGCGTTTCCCAGAGAAAACGCCTCGCCGAAAATATCCGCCGGCCCGATACGGGCTACGATAAGCCGGTTCCCCCAATAATCGTGCCGCACAATATGAACGCCGCCGGAAAGGACTATCCCCACAAAATCGGCTTCCTGCTCCTCCATAAAAACGCAGGCGCTCTTTTCGGCTTTTCGATAACGGGGAGAAAGGCAGCGTAAAAGTTTTTCTAATTCTTCCACCCGAATATGTTCAAACAGGGAACACCGGCCTAAAAGACAGGCAAATTTCCGCACAGGTAAATTCATGTTAAGTTCACTCCTTAAATGCTGATTTTTTGTTGTAAAAACAACCGATTTTAGTTCCAGAATGCCCCATATTTTTAATGTAATGAAGCCCCCAAAAGCTAAAAGCGGACCGTAGGTTCGACGGGGGCAGTAAAAAATTATGAAAGAGGAAAATTATGGAAAAAATGTTTTGTTTTCAATGCGAGCAGACCGCCGGCGGGAAGGGCTGTTCGGGCAGTGCCGGGGTATGCGGAAAGCAGGAAGCCACCGCTCAATTACAGGATAGGCTGACCGGTGCGCTCATTCTGTTGGGCGGGGCAGCCCTGCGAAACGGCCCAACGGCGGATACGGAGCGGCTTGTTGTGGAGGGGCTTTTTAGCACCCTGACCAATGTCAATTTTGACGACTCGCTTATCGAAGGGATGATAGATAATGTTCGGCAGGAACGGGTAAAGCTATCCGCCGAATCCGCCCAATGCGAAGATATTGACCTTTCCAGAATATGGCAGGCCCCGGAGGACATCCGCTCCCTCAAATCCCTTGTCCTTTTCGGCATCCGGGGAATAGCGGCTTATGCCTACCATGCTTTGGTATTGGACTATCAGGACGATGAGATAAGCGCCTTCCTCTACAAAGCCCTGGATGCCTTGGGCAGAGAAGACTGTTGTATGGAGGAATTGCTGCCTCTGGTCATGGAAACCGGTAAAATCAACTTGAAATGTATGGAACTGCTGGACAAAGCCAATACGGAAAGTTTTGGAAATCCTGAACCTGTTACCGTGTCCCTGACAGTTGAAAAAGGGCCGTTTATCGTGATAAGCGGCCATGATCTTATGGACATTAAACTACTGCTGGAACAGAGCGCCGGCAAGGGTGTCGCCGTCTATACCCATAGCGAAATGCTTCCCGCCCACGCCTACCCGGAGTTAAAAAAGTACCCCCACCTCAAAGGTCATTTTGGTACCGCGTGGCAAAACCAGCAAAAAGAATTCGAGGCCGTCCCCGCGCCGGTGCTTTTTACCACCAACTGCATCATGCCGGTAAAGGAAAGCTATCACGACAGGGTTTTTACCAGCTCCGCCGCGGCCTATCCGGGGGCCATCCACATTGGCGGCGACAAGGATTTTTCCCCTATTATTGCCCGGGCGCTGGAACTGGGGGGCTATAAAACTGACCGGCTCATGCCGGGTATGAACGGCGGCGCCGAAGTACGCACCGGTTTTGCCCGGCATACGGTTCTTTCCGTTGCGGACAAAGTGATAGCCGCGGTCAAGTCCGGCGGCATAAAACATTTTTTTCTGGTGGGCGGCTGCGACGGGGCAAAGCCGGGCCGAAGCTATTACACCGATTTCGTAAAGCAAACTCCGCGGGACACCCTCGTCCTGACGCTGGGCTGCGGCAAATACCGTTTCAATGATCTGGACCTTGGTGAAATCGGCGGACTGCCCCGGATCCTGGATATAGGCCAGTGCAACGACGCCTATTCGGCCGTCAATATCGCCCTCGCCCTGTCAGAGGCATTCGGCTGTTCCGTCAACGAGCTGCCCCTGTCGCTTGTTCTTTCCTGGTACGAGCAGAAAGCGGTCGGCATACTCCTCACCCTGCTGCACTTGGGAATAAAAAACATCTTCCTGGGGCCCAGCCTCCCCGCCTTTGTGTCCCCAAATATCCTGAACTACCTGGTGGAACATTTTAACCTCACCCCCATCAGTACCCCAAAGGAGGATCTTGCAAAAATACTAACCCACTAGTGGGTTTACATACGCTCCGCGTTAGCATACCCGTCAGCGCCCGCCAGCGGGTTAAAGTCCGCTACGCGGCAGTATACCCAAAGCGCCTGCCAGCCTCTGCCTTTGGTAAGGCAAGGGCGCTTTGCATACGCGCCTGCCCGCCGTCTCATTTCTACTGAACGCCGACAGCCGTCTCATTGCTCATTGCTAATTGTTAATTGCTCATTTATTGTGTTGTTTGCCTTTTCTATTTTTGGGCGCATTTTTTGCTTCGCAAAAAACCGGGCTTTGCGGGGGTTCCGCCGCTACGCATGGCCTACAGCCCTGCGCCGCGGCCGCTCCGCGCCCCTACAATCCCGTGCGCGGACTAAAATTGTCTTTTGCGGTAAAAGTTGGCGCTGATTTTCATTTTGAAATCGGAATCGCTGATTTTTTTGCCAATATGCTTGCATTTTTATACTAAAAGTTATATAATCGTACTCATTTGAGGTGAACTACAAAATGAAAACACGGAAATTATTTTTAATATCAATATTTATGAATATGGCAGTATTAGTTTATTGCAATATACACATTGTAAATAAAAACAAATTGCCAAATAACGAAGCGTTCAACGCAAATATGGCTATGCTGTCGGATATTAGTCAATTTGCGGCTCACTACTCATTTGAATGGAATTATCCTGTTGATAAATCAAATCTGATTGCTTTTTTAGAAGCATTTCACAAAGACATCGTACGAATTAATACAAAAAATGATTATGAATTAAATTTATTAAATGCTGTGCTTATGACATATTTATATAATTTAGATGAAACAGATTATTATGAAGAAATTGTAATTACACTAGAAAAAATGAAAATTGACTTTCCAAACGAATTTCGAACATATTGGCTGTATGGAAATTTTATGATTAGTGCGGCAAAACTATTGATAGGCTATAACCAATATAAGCTGATTCTTAATTTGTATAGTGATAATTTGAATTCCTACCCCATTGATTTTTTATTCGATTATGCTTATGCCTGCATAGTGGTACAGATGCCGAATTCCGCCATGGAAATTTATGAACTGGCGGCAAAAAACGGGGGGACGCCTCTAGCATCAAACGGATTGTATAAATCTATAGAAAAAGAGTTTAAAGATGCCATAATCAGTAATATATATGCTGATAAGGAAATCTGGGAAATAATGAAAAGTAACGATATTTATTATTTAAGAAGCAGAATGTTTGGAAGTCTATTTCCTCTTATGGAAACATGGGCTGTCCGGATGACAGGCTTGGATAATAATAAAAGTTTTTGTATTATTACTCCCGATCAATTAATATCAAAAAATAATAATAGTATAGGCATTACAATTTTAATAGAATTTAATTTAAACAATCTGTCGTATGATGATTTTTTGAAGGAAAAGCTTCGTATATATCCCGTTGTAGAACAAACTAAAAAAGTAATAGGCAATCATAAATATGATATAATTATTTATGAAGATAAGACAAAATACCGGAACATGGGTGGAGCGCGAGGGTATTATATCGCTGCATGCGCTGCATATAAAAATAAAAGCAATTCCGGCATTGAAATACCAATTGAATTTAATAATGCCTCAACAGGCAGACTAAATTATTATCCATTAATGAATTATTTCAATAGGATAAATCAAAGTATAAATATTGGCATTTTGGTTGATTCATCTAATGAAATATTTAATGAAGCATCGGACTTCATATTTGGGTATTTAGAAGATATTATAATTGAATAAGCCTACTTATGGCAAGCGCGCAAATTTTGCGTGCTTGCCATACGGAGGCATTGCTACGCAACGCTCCATTACCCGCCCCAAACGCCATCGAACCTGAGGTTCACAACAGCCGGAACCTTAGGCGACATAAGAACCAAGAAAATTGTATAAAAAATCATATACAAAAGAATTGAAAAATAAAAAAATGGTGGACAAAATAAAAATTCTGGTATAATATAACTTATCGGTAATATATTTTACCCAAAAACCAAAAGGAGTATATCATGGATATGAAAAAAGACTTTGAAAAAATTATGGGAAAATCGGAAAGAATTGCGCTTGCATCATCCGTGGAAAATATACCCAATGTGAGGATATTGAATTTTGTCTATTCAAAAGACGAAAAGATTTTATATTTTGCCTCAACAAAAGGTGATCCAAAAGAAAAAGAATTCTCTCAAAATCATAATGTGGCATTTACCACAGTTCCATCCAGAGGATTAGCACATATTCGGACACATAATGCAACTGTTAAAAAAAGTAAAAAAACAATTTTTGACGTGCAGGATATTTTTATTGCAAAGATGCCTTGGTATAAAGAAAATATAGCTGAAAATGGAAAAACCATGGATCTATATGAAGTACATTTTACAACGGCAATGGTACTCGCCGGTCCTGATAAAGCGGCTGAAATAGAATTATAATAGAGTTGTTCAAAAACTTCAGTTTTTGAACAAATTCCGTTTAAAACCTGCAAAATGCCGTGCATTTTGCGAGACTTGTGAAACAACTAACCGAGTTGTTGAACAAGTCCAATGTTTTGTTTTATCTGGAAATAATTTATATAAAATATTATTCTTAAATAAAATCACCTGTAAGGGTTCTTACGTCGCATAACTCGGCAGCTTTGCTGCCGTGTACTGTTTACGTCCCCCAGCTATCCCCTATTCTTGACCCACGATTCGGGGAATGATTATACAGTACTGTGTGGAAGGATTTACCGCAAAGTCAAAAAAGTATAAGGAAGGAACGGTATCCCCGAAACAGGAAAGGATAGCTAAAACGGTATTGGATGCCGCTTTTGAGGTGCGTTCTTACCTGGAACCGGGCTTGCTGGAAAGCGCCTCACAGACTTGCCTGCTCGACGAATTAAAAGAACGAGGCGTTTTTGCCGAAAGTGAAAAGCCACTGTCGGTTATATACAAGGGGATACGGGTTGATTCGCAAAGTCTGGTTTAATACCCCGCCGCAAATTTTGCGCGCTTGCCTTGGTTGCGCATCTGCGGTGAGGGGCTCATTTAATTTTAATGTACGGTCATTCAAAGACGGTATACGCCGAATAGTTTTGAATGACAAAAAACTTTTTCGACTTCTTCGACTTCGTGGTTAAACAATTCTGTGGCTCAAGTGTAGGGCTTGCCAGCAATTCTGATTTAGAAATATAAATCGTTATATAATATAGACTTACCGTTTTTGAAATCGGAATTGCTATGGTGGCGCAATGCGCTATTGACAGCGTCTGCAAATTCGGATAGGCTTAAAGTATGATTTATAAACATGGTCTTTGCGTCGTATTTTACGACATAAACGCCCGCCGCCATAACTTGGGGGGGGGGGGGGTAACTCATGCAGATAGTTACCGCCCTGGGCATGGTTTGCAGAAAATTTCTTTCACCGCAAAGCGCCGCTTACCGCGCGCTTACCGCCTTTTATCAGCGTTTGGATTCCCTCAAAAGACAGTACAGTCGAAATAGCATTACTGTCGCGATAAATGTTACGCAGCATTGTAACTTAAACTGCGCGTGCTGCAATCAATTTTCACCATTGGTCGATGAATATTTTTACCCTGTAGAAACGTTTCAAAACGAGTGCGGGCGGCTTCTCGCGGTAGGAAAGCAGAAAATATCGATGATTGGCTTTCAGGGCGGCGAACCGCTGCTTCACCCACAGCTTGCAGAATTTTTTGATATTGCCCGCGCGTACTTTGACAAATATAATCCGGCGGGCAGAATATGCGTGATAAGCAACGGACTGTTGCTGCTAAGGCAGCCTGAAAGTTTTTGGCGGAATTGTAAAAAAAATAATGTTATTATCAATATTACAAACTACCGAATCAGGCTGGACTATAATGCGATGGAAATGACCGCGAAAAAATATGGCGTACAATTTGAATACATTGAAGATTCAGGCATAATCGAAAAGACCACGAACCGTATGCCTTTTGATATGGCGGGTACGCAGGATGTTAAAAGTACATGGCGGCTTTGTTACTATGCGAATAAATGCATAAATCTTAGAGAAGGAAAGCTGTACACCTGCCCGACCGTTCAGGGTGCTCATTTTTTCAACTCGTACTTCGGTACGCATCTTGAAATATCGGAAAAAGATTCGATTGACATTTACAAAGCAAAAAATATTGACGAGATTCTTGATTTTCTCAGTAAACCGGTGCCGTTCTGCCGATACTGCAATTGGAAGGCGGCGCAGACGCAAATACCCTGGCGCACATCAACGAAAAGTATTTCGGAGTGGGCGGACGCACCATGAACCCTCCACCTCAGTCCCAAAAGAGACTGACTGCGGTGAGCAACAGCAGGTTTACTTTTAGCGCTATATGCAAGAAAATGAGCCTCAGAAAGCTCAAAAAATCCACATTTAGCGTGAAATTTAGAATTGCTGGTGAGGCAACGCTATCGGTTGACACTAATAAAAAGAAGGCTAAAATAGTTGGAGAGCTTAGCTCTTTGTTAACCTCAGATGCAGAAGGCTGGAAATTGATGGCGGATAGAGGTAAATTTAGAAATGGGCTTACACGCGTCCTAGCAGCCTGTTGCACTTGTAGGTTTTTGCGTCACTTTGTGCCTCAAAAACCACGATTTATGGGCTGCTGTGAACCTGAGCTTCTACGAAGCTTTAGTTCCATGGAGTTTGCAAGGTAAAATCGCCTGATAGGCGGCGCCTAATCGGCGATTTTTTGATATTTTTTGCGCGAAGCGCAACAAACTCCTCGGTAAAGGAGTAATGAGAGCCCGTAAAGGCCTTTTATATGAGATTGACAAGAAAAGGTCTCAAAAAATTTATTTTGGCATTGAGGATTAGGTGATATGAATAATTTACAAAATTTTATTGACGATTCTCATATTTACAGGACTAAACCTGAATCTTGGTTTAAATTTCTAGGCTTAGCTGTTGCTTGGTTCGGGGGATTCTTCTGTTTGGAACCCTCAATAGATATTACTCAATACAGCGTAGCGTTTTTTGTTTATTCAATCGCGCTGTTTATGGAGTGTTTTTTAAAATTAACTTCTTCGTCCAGACTTCCCGGTAAAATCTATCCGCTGATTATTGTTGTATGTGGAGCAGCTATTTTGCTTGATTCTGTTTCACAATGGCGTAATCAGGGGATGGGTTTTTTACCCATAATTTTCTTAAATATTTGCTTTTACTCCGGTTCTTATTTTATTTGTCGATACACTTGCTATTACGATGATAGAAAAAAATGAAAAAGCTGTATGCAAACCAGAAAATAACTTGTTAAAGGAAAAGAGGTAACCCATGACTTTAATATTTGTCCTAATACCATTTGCTATTGCGTTTTTGCTTATTTATGTGATTAAAACTATTCTCATAGCGAATAAAAACACTGCGCCGATTGACATTGTAAATGTAAATAATTGTGCAAATACTGCTATTCCGCCTGCTATATTTAACAAAGTAAATAACATGAATTCAATACCCAACAAACCGTTTAGGCCGGATTTGTCTTCTACCTATTTAGAATATTTGTGCAATCAAGAGACAGATGATGGTTGTAAAACCGAAAATACGATATTAACTTGTTTAGGCGGTAGATTATAATGGCTTATCAAGAAATGAATGAAAATACCGCGTCAAAAGAGATTGATAGAATTAATGGATTATTTGATAGATTTTTGGTTTCAAACGGGTATAATGATTTAACCTTTAATTACAACAGATCAGATTTATTATTAACAATCAGGAAAGTAGACCAACGCAAGCATTATTTCAGAGAATTTCATAATATTGATATGTCAGAATTAAAGGAAATATCTTCATTATGTTTTTGGTTAATTAAATTTAAGCCGTATCGCATAGAAAATGATATTAATTCTCTGCATGATTCAATCAATGAAAAATTTTGTGTCTACCTCATTATTTACACGATAAGAAATATATTGCGCTTAAATAATTTGGACGAATCGCCAATCAATTATTTTTCAGAAGAGTATATATATGAACTTACATATTCACTGAAATTTAGAGACATTAGCAAGGAAGCATTAATTTACTGGTTGAAACAATTGCTGTTGTGTGCGGTATAAAGACATATCAAAAAATTAACATGATTAATGATCCGGGTGAGAGCGAAGTATAATAGATGAAAATGCCCATACCCCCCGCCTTATCGAAAGCCGCCTTCTTAATTGCTAATTGTTCACTCCTAATTGCTCATTTTTCATTTTTCCCTTTTACTTTTTACCTCTTTGCGGTGGCCATCCGTGTTGCGCTGATTTTCGTTTTGAAATCGGAATCGCTTATGATTGTTCAGGGGGATTGAGATACTGCGAGCGTATGGGTTATAGTTTTCACGGCGAGGGTTTTCCGGTTTTGCTTTTTTTCAATTACCATTATGCCGGCTTCCCTCATCTTTTATACTATAGGGGGCCTCATGTGGCTTTTAAGTGGTATGAGGTTTTAATTTGAATTATGAAAATGATTAGGATAATGACGGCGGCTTTGGCGCTGTTGACATTATGTGTTTCTTGCGCTCCGGAGTTGGCTAAACTAAAGCTGATTGAGGGGAATGTCTATTTTTCGCGCGGGAAATACGCGGAAGCGGCGGGGGTTTATATGGATGCGCTGGAGGACGCCAAGACAGCGCCTTACGCCGCGTACTTGCTTGGTTCCGCTTATGCCGCGATGGGACAGGGCGAGGCGGCGCTTGCCCGTTTTGACGAGGCAGAAAATGTCCTGACGCGGGAAAACCGTGAGCTGATTTACCGCAGCCGCTACAATAGCGGGGTAGTCCGGTTTACTGACGGCGATTTTGCCGGAGCCGCCGCTGATTTTAAGCGGGCGTTAGAGGTGGACGGCGCGCGTATTGAAGCAAAACTCAATTTTGAGCTTAGTATGCTGTCGCTGATGCGGAAAAAGGAGAACGCTCAAGTTAGAACGACACAAAAAGGTTCTGTCGGCGAAGATGACCGGCGCCGCAAAAGTGAAATTTTATTCAACTTTGTGCGGCAAAAAGAAGCCGAGCGCTGGAAAAGCTGGGAATTTACCGGTGAAACAAATGATTCAGGGCTGGACTATTAGTCCGGGCGATTGGTCTGAATGTTTAGTCTGGACGATTAGTCTGGACGGCTAGTCTGGACGGCTAGTCTGGACTATTAGGCGCGGCTGCTTCAAAATAAATTCATGCCGGATAAATACTCAGTTTTAAAAAATGTTTTTGGATTTGGAAATTTTAGGTTTGGACAGGAAAATATTATTGACGCCGTTTTGAGCGGGCAGGATGTTCTTGCCGTCATGCCGACCGGAGCGGGAAAGTCTTTGTGCTATCAGATTCCCGCGCTGCTTTTGGACGGGATTTCAATAATCGTTTCACCGCTCATATCGTTGATGAAGGACCAGGTGCAGGCGCTGCAAGACAGCGGTGTCGCGGCGGCATTCATCAATAGTTCTCTTTCCGGTGAAGAGTACACGCGGACAATGCGCCGCGCGCATACAGGGGCGTATAAGATAATATACATAGCGCCGGAACGTCTCCCTCAAGACCGCGCTGATATTCCTTCGTGGCTTGCGGCGCATCCGGTATCGCTTGTGGTGATAGACGAGGCGCACTGTGTTTCGCACTGGGGACACGATTTTCGTCCAAGTTATATGCGGATTACGCCGTTTATAGAGAGTCTGCCGAAACGTCCTGTTGTCGCGGCATTCACCGCTACCGCCACAGATAAGGTCAAGGCGGATATTCGGGAGGCTCTTGCGCTGCGGAATCCGTTTTCAATCACGACCGGCTTTGACCGTCCCAATCTGTATTTTTCTGTGGAAAAACCGGAAAATAAAATGCGCGCTTTGAAGAAGCATCTTTCACGGCTAAAAAACAAGAGCGGCATTGTCTACTGCTCAACGCGGCGTTATGTCGAGGATGTCTGCGATGAGCTGGCGGGCGGCGGTTTTGCGGTTACGCGCTACCACGCGGGGCTTACGCCTGAGGAACGCCGCCAAAATCAGGATGATTTTATCTATGACCGCAAAACGATTATAGTCGCTACAAACGCATTCGGCATGGGGATAGATAAGTCGAATGTATCGTTTGTAATTCATCACAATATGCCCAAAAATATAGAAAGTTATTATCAGGAGGCAGGACGCGCCGGACGTGACGGCGGCAGCGCGGAATGTATTCTGTTTTACAGTTATGAAGATGTTAAAATAAATGAATTTTTGATCGAAAAGAGCGCTGAAGAAAGCGGCGGGGCCGATTTAACGAAATATAATCTGGAATTGTTGAAGCAGATGACTTTTTACGCAACCGGTACTGACTGTCTGCGCGGGCGTTTGCTTTCATATTTTGGCGAAACGCCGTCCAATTACTGCGGCGCGTGTTCGAACTGTACGACTCAGTTTGAAAGTGTTGATATTACGCTGGACGCGCAAAAAATTATTTCATGCGTTTATCGTCTTAAACAGCGCGGCAAGCGTTTGGGCAGGGTGATGGTCATTCAGATTCTGCGCGGCAGTAAAAACGCGAAAATCATGAACGAGAATCTGAATAGTTTAAGTGTTTGGGGAATAATGAAAGATTCGTCCGAGCATGAGATTCGCGGCATAATTGATTTTCTTGTGTTAAAAGAATATTTAGCGTTAAGTGAAGGCGAATATCCGTCTTTGATAGAAACCCAAAAATCGGGCGAAATTATTTTTGAAAAAAAATCTTTGGACATGATGCTGCCCAAAAAAGCCGTTGTAGAGATTATAAAAGGCGCTGCTCAGCCTGCCGGCGGGCAAGAGGATGAATTGTTCGTAAAGCTCAAGGCTCTGCGGTCCGAGCTTGCCGCCGCGGCGCGTGTGCCGGCGTATATAATTTTCCCGGATGCTTCGCTTAACGCCATGTGCCGCAGACTGCCGCTAACCCATGCGGACTTTCTTGAAATACCCGGCGTGGGCGAAGTAAAAGCCGAAAAATACGGCCAGCCTTTTACCGATCTAATACGCGAATATACCCAGACACAAGGCCGCTAAACAAAGCCGAATGTTGACAACACTGTTCCTTACCTTTTCATTTTTACTTGATTTCCTTGTTTTGCCGCGAGGGATTGGGGGCGTTGCGGGGGCGGCATCATGCCGCCTCATCCCTTTGGCCGGCGCGGACTACGGTAAACAAGCGTTTTGCCCCCGCAGAGAGGGTAGCGGAAAACCCGCGTAAGCGGGGTTGGAGCGAGGGAGAGACTTCTCCCTTTCCTAACTTCTTCCTTGCCAGCGTGCGGGCTGCCCAGCTTTTCAAAAGCGGCATTTGCGGATATAATTGGACATGTATAATTTAGCCGGGTTCAAAACCCGGTTAGTGTGGGCACTTCGTTCCCGATGAAACCGGCTCAAGGAAAAGCGGTCTAAAGATGAGCTTTTCCACATAAATCTAGGAGTTATATTTCAAAACTGAAGTTTTGAAATAGCCGTTATACACAAAATTAACACTTTTGGAGGATTCTTATGAATGTAGAAGTTAAGGCCATTCACTTTACACTTGGCGATGATGCAAAAGAATATGTAGATAAAAAAATCAATCGTATTCACAACGCGGAAAATATGATTATTGATCTTATCATCAAAATAAGTAAAGACGGCAGTGCTTTTATTGCTGAGGCCAATGTAAATTTCAAATGGGGTGTGTCGGCGCACGTCAAAGAACATGACTTTGATCTTACAGCGGCCATCGACAAAATGATGGACAAACTGGAAGCCAAAATAACCAAAGAAAAAGAAAAAAACCAAGTAAAACATTGATACAATGCCAAATATTCTATCTCTGCGGATTTTTACAATCCGCAGAGATAGTGGACTTGTTCGACAACGCAAATTTTGTTTGTTGCCGCAGGACTAGAGGCCGACCGCAAACGCGCACTTGATCCCGTCGGCAGCCGGTATTTCAGATTGCGCTCGCCTGTCTAAAATCGTGGATTTTTTCCCTACCCCCCCCCCCCCCACCCAAGCTGCCCAGCGGTTTGCTAAATATTCCCGCCTTCATGGGAGCATTTTATATCATTTTTTTAAAATGAGAATTATTGTTAGCGCCTGTACCCCTGCCTAAGAATTTGAAGGCCAGCCGTCTAGCCGTTGCGCGGATAATTATCATGATACGCGCCCAAATATATAGAAAAGGTGAAATTTTATAAGCGTCCTGCCGCAATAGTTTTATCCACGCGACTAATAATTTAGCCTGATTAAATTTTAAAGAATATGAATTAGATTCTATCATTCCGGCGGACAGCGTTTCGTGAATAATATACAGATTTCCGTGTAGAAGCAGTACGGACGGCAGGTAGAAATACGGCGCGTAAATATTTATATATCCTTGTTCCAATCCTCCCGCCAACAGTTTTTTCCATGCGTCTTTATACAATTTTGTTCGGTAAAGCGTTTGATTTCCTTCCTGCACGCTGCCGCGCGCCGTTAATAGTGTAAACTTTATATATTCATCGCGGGTAGCAGTATCATTCTTGAACGGTAATTTTGCCTTGATGGTTTTGCCTGTAGGAGTACGGTACTCCGTATCGCAGGTAACGAAAGCTATGTCCGGGCGCGATTCCAATATTTCTATTTGTTTTTCAAGGCACTTAGGATACAGATAGCTGTCATCATCTATGGTTTTAATAAAATTACCGTTTGCCGTCAGGATAAGGCATATAAAGTTAAACTGACTTCCCATATTGAATTCATTACGTATGACATGAATACGCTTGTCATTAAATGATTCAATAATTTCAATCGTATTATCTGTCGAACAATTATCGCGTATTACCAGTTCCCAATTCGTATAGGTCTGTGCCAGTACGGATTCTATTGTTCCTGTTATCGTATCCGCCCCGTTTCGTACAGACATAAGTATAGAAACAAGTTGTTCGGGCATAATTTTACTCCTCCCTACACAATCGCAAATAGTGTTGTGCCGGATGTTTGAAATAGATTATAGTGGCGGATATAGAATTTATATTTTGGTACCAGCCTGTTTAGAAAACATGGGATTTCTATAATATCTTCAGGTTTATGTTCTATCTTAATTGCCAATCTGGGATTTTTTGAATGAATTGTGTTTTCTGCCCCTATCAATGCCTGCATCTCGCCGCCTTCTATATTCATTTTTATAAAAATATTTCCATTTACATTTTCCAAAATATCATCCAGCTCCACGGTTTCAATTATCGTGCCGCCAGTTTTTGAAATTTTTGAGTTAAAATCATTAGTGTCATCAAATCGTAATTCGGTTACGCTGCTATATGCGGCTTTATGTATAATTTCAATTTCATTTTGCGCTATACTTGAAATACGTTCCATTGTATTTTTATAATTCTCTTTGTCCGGTTCGAATCCAATAATTTTCCGGTATTTATTTTTGCAGAAATCCAAATACGAAATTATCGTCTGGCCATCCATGCAGCCAACGTCAATATAAGTTTCGTTTTCAAGATGTTTTAAAAACGGATGCCCAAAAATTTCGTCATTAGGTCCAAAAACGGCAACAATTTGATTTTGTAAAAATCCATTGCCGGTTAGGAAATTGTATATGCCGGAAGCTGTCTTTGCATTACCGACAGCTAGAATTATTAAAGCTGAATTATGGTTTTTCGTTAGTGATTCCGGCGATATTACATGATGAGCGCAAAAACGAGACTGTTGTTTTTGCGGGTCGGCGTCACAAAAACATTCCATGTTAATTTTATAGTCAGCCAGTATTTTACAAATAATACGGCCCATGCCGCCTGCTCCGTATATGATAACGCTTCTATCTTTAACAGGCATTGTCAAAAAGTCATAGAACATTACAGGGCGGCGGCCTGACTCCTGATAGCGGATATTGTCTATTCTTGATGTAAATTTCAGCAGTTTCATTGTATTGTTAAAAAATCCCCTGTTGTAATCATAAGCGGTTCTATCATGTGTAAATTTTGACCGGCAGTGATACCCACATTGTGTTTTATCTTGAATCGAGATTGTTGTGGGGGGGGGGGGGGTAGATACCAGTCAAACGGAATACTATCCCTATCAAGCGCATAGCGCAGCTTATACATAAACAAGCTCTGGGATTCTTCGTCCCCCATATTAATAAAGACATTTTTCAACCGTTCAAAAATTTCATATTCTGTCATTATAAACCCCTTGTTATTCATAATATACATTTTCTTTGCAAAGATATTCAAGATTTATTATTTGTTTTACATTCTTAAACTGCCCTTTAATCTGCGCTTCTATTGCGGATAAATGCGGCGTTGGGGGGATAATTACAATTTCTATATTTTTCTGTAAAATTATTTTGGGATTGTTTATATCCTTTCCGGATAATTTACTGTTTTGTTTTAATTTTGAACTATCAATTAAATAAACAGAATCATTTTTAAGACTGTGCAATCTATCGAAACAAAATGAAAATCTTTCAGTCATTGGCCAAATGGCAATTTTAGTATTTTGCGTTAATAACTTTTCTATATTTTTATCAATTAGTGTAATTACAATATCTGGAAATGGTACAGCATAAACTTTTCCGCATAATTTACAATTTGCAATATTTCGTGAAACGAATATCCGTACTTTTTCCACATGATTATGTTTTTCACATTTTTCACATTTGAAGTCAAATGAAATTGTCCCGTCCATGCAATCAAAAACAATATTTGATATATTACTTGGTTCAGCAAGCTGTCTTCCCTGTAAATTATTTATCTGTTCCGCAAGCCACTCGATATCTGTATTTGTCAATTTTGAAACATTAATCATAGGGCATCCATCTTTTATAAATTTTACTTCATCCCTTATAATGCCTTTTTTTAATGCATATCGATATAAATATGTCCCGGGGTATGTTGTAATAAAATTTAAAACAAATCCGTATTCTTTGTGGTCTGTCCACCATTTAAGCGTGCGCTTTGCGGAAACAAGCGTCTCTTCAATGTCGCCAAAAATAAAACCGCCGGAAATTGATAATCCGGCGTCATCACATATTTTTATAGCTTCCTCAATCTGTTCGATTGTTATACCCTTTTTCATGCTTTTTAGGATAATATTATCGGCACTTTCCATGCCAAAGCAAACACAATCACAGTCAGACGATTTTAAAGCCTCTGCTATTTCTTTTGTCATGTCTGTAACTCTGAATTGCACCCGGTACTTAACGCCATAAACTTTTATTCTTTCACAAAATTCTTTTACACGCTGTTTGTTGCTTCCAAATGATTCATCAACAATTGATAAATACTTTAGATTGTATATTTTAATGAGATAATCTATTTCAGAAAAAACATTATCTAATGAACGCATTCTGTAATGATTCCCTGTCGTGTGAAAACAGAATGTACATAAGAACGGACATGAACGGCTTGTCAGGATCGAAATAGCGCCGCGCTCATTCATTGACAGAGTACTAGGGGTTTTTGAAAGTATTTTTTCAATGCCAAACCCTGAATAATCAGGAAATGGCAAGGCATCAAGATCATTATTATAAGGGCGGGCATCTGTTTCTATAAAACACATCTTTTCTTTTCCATCATTAAATAATTCCGTATTCATATTCTGCTGTAATGATTGTACAGATATACATTGTACTTCTGAGTGGGGGGGGGGGGGGTAAATGATCCCTTTGACGCTTCCGACATCTTGTCCATTTTCCAGCGCGCTGCACAGTTCGCATATAGTTATTTCACCTTCACCTATCACTCCAAAATCCGTCAATTCAAAAGCAGTCATTGACGGAACGGGAGCTGCCGTTATCACACCACCGCCTATTATTACAATTATATTTGGGTTTATTTGTTTTGACAAACGAACTATTTCATTTATCACCGGGAACTGAAATATTAAGCCTCCTGTGAGTATTACATCAATATTGTTTTTTATAATTTCGGCGCGTAACAAATCATTTACTTTTCCATATTCATTATTAAGATTCAGCGTAAAAACATTAAAACCGCCCGCTTTCATTGAAGCTGAAATATAACATATTCCCAACGGAAATTGATACCACTCTCCGATTTTGTCGACAACACGCGGCATTACCAGCAAATAATTCATAATTTTACTTCTCCTCCGTACATACGGACATTGGACTTGTTCAACAACTCGGTTAGTTGTTGAACAAGTCGCGCAAAATGCATAGCATTTTGTAGTTTTTAAGCGGAAGTTGTTCGGAAACTGAAGTTTCCGAACAACCCTATCTAATATGCTTTAACTATTGCCACACTACTTTCATCGCCTATAGGCATGAATCCTATGTTATATTTTCCGCAAAACTCGTGAACCGCATTCCGTACTTCCCGCATAATGCCGGAGTTGGGTTTGTTATATGTGCCGAAAAAGTAGTCGTGTACTAAAATTATTCCATTTTTTGTCATCTTGGGATAAAATGCTTCCAGAGCCGCAAGAATTTCGTTATATTTTTCAAAATCTATGACTACAAACACAAAATTGTTAGAAATACTTTTAAATGTATTTTTAAATTCACCAGTTATAATCTTTAGATTTTCAGGGAAAGGCATTAACGGCAATGTAAAACTTGCGTCATGCGAATCAAATATATAAAGCATTCTGTCTGGAAAATATTCATTCAATTTTTTAGTAGTTGTTCCCTGGTATACTTTGCATAACGCTATGCACCCTTGTAACTGCCTTTCATATACTATTTCGCTTGAATTTTTTATAAAATTATTTTTTGATTTTAGCACATCCTCGACATAACTGATATCTATTCTTTCTACCGGCACGTCAAATTCGTCTATAAGGCGTTTTCGTACGATTTCATAAGCGATAGATGTTCCTATAATAATTGAATCAAATTCAACACATTTGATGATTTCTGGAGGTGTTATCTTTATGCCTTCTATTTTTTTGTCCTCTAAGTCTGGATTACCGTCTATGAAGCCCAAACAGACAGTAGTTTCTGGGAGTTTTTTAAGAATTATTCCGCCCAAAGTTCCCGCACCCCATATAAAAACATTTTTCATTTTATTCCCCCGTGCCTATACTTGTTCGGCGGGAACAACCCGTCTTGAGTTTTTTATATCGAATCCATTACAGTATTGACAGGCTGTTATTACTTTTTTCCCCAGACCAGCAGCAATTTGCCTTTTTTTCTCAAAAGAAACAGAATTATCAAAAAAATCTATAAACTCATCTTCCTTGGGTTTAAAGTGTTTAAACAGGCTGCCGTGTAAAGATGCCGGGCAAAGATGAAGCTGACCCTTATATACAATTAGGCATTTCCAATTTGCTTCATGGCAATTATTGAACTGCTTAATAACGTCCATATCTGTATAAGACCTGTATTCAGATAACGGTCCAAAATCAACCCAGCCGCCGCTGTAAGGATTTTCCTTTGAATAATCATTTATCCTTACATTAAACCCATACTCTATGGATATATTTTTTATATCTTCTGTATGTTTTGATAATTTACCGTAATGATTAACTACAATTTGTAATTTTGCCTGAAATTTTTTCATCATATCAATAATATTTTTATCTGGAATAATAGTTCCATTAGTAAAAACACGTGATACGTTATATTGGTTTTGGTATTTCAACAAATAAAGCAATATTCTATCCAAATCCTTGTGAAGAAGCGGCTCGCCGCCTGTTACTGTGATGTCATCAATAAAGTCATATAGCGTAAATACCGCATCAATTTCCCTCATTATTTCATCAATGCTTGAAATATATTCTATTCCGCTACGCTTATATTCTTGTGTATAAGTGGCGCATAACTTGCAGTTAAGAGAACACTTGTTGAGTATCTGTATACCTAACTGTCTTTCACGTAAAATCAATTTATCATCATTAGTGCTAATCATTTGCTTTCTCCTGGTTTTTACAACTGTTCCGCGGCCGGGAACCTTTGAAGTTTGCCTGTGTCTGTTTCTGACCAAAGGCAGCGGCGGCAGGCTTGTACAGGATGTTTGTAAAACATTTTTGCGGTTTTACGTTTTTCGTCAATTGAAACAGTGCCGTCATTCAGATCCACAAAATCACGTTTGTCAGGCTGTATAATATTCAGCTCGGACATGAAACACGAAACAGCGCAACGGTACAGCCTGCCCCTTAAAATATGCATATTCCTGCCGTTTGACGCCTGACTGCATTTTGCCGTTCTTTTCTGCGTCTCGGCTTCCGTTTCGCCTGAATCAGCGAACCGCGTATTGTCTATCCAGCCGCCAAAATGCTGGGCGCTCCCGTGATAATTTTTCAACTGGAACGATATTCCGGCGGATTTGTAAGCCTCGCAGGTTTCTTTTATTTTGTACGACAGTTCGCCGTAGTCGCTTATTTGCGCCTCAAGTTTTTTGCCATACCTGCTTAAAGCCGTTAATTCCTCTTTAGACGGTATCAGCGTGGCGTTAGTCATCAAAACCAGTTTGTCAAAACGGCCGCCGTACTTTAGGCAATAATCGTAAACATCCGCCATGCAACGGTTCATAAATATTTCTCCGCCTACGAATTGCAGCCACTCCACACGGTCGAATAATTCGAAAGCATGATCGATATCCGCGATGATTTCCGTGTACGGCACATCTTCCGGCTCTGTAAACATGGGCATAAAATTTGAACAAAGTTTACAACGTAACGTACAGCGTGTAGTTGTAACTATCGCAAGCCTGCGGGCAATAAGGCTATCCATGACGAAGCCTCCGCCTAAGCGAAGAGATCTCAGGAATTGAACGCCATGCCGCGCCGTTTAGATTTAGCGGATTATCAACATCGTACTGAGTGGGGGGGGGGGGGGGTAAGCGGGTATTCAGATCATCGGCGCTGCCGCAGGACGCGAAAAAGCGAGCTGCTATAACTATGGCTGCCGCCGGCAGGGGTCCGCTAAAAGCAGCCGCCTGTAGGCGCATCTGGAGACGGGCAAATGGGGGAACCACGGCAAATGTTTTGCCGCGGCCCTTGCTTTTTCCAAAAGCTTTCATAAATCTTTCCTCACAAAAAATAAATTACGGCGTCAAAACCGCTGTAAAGCATCATACCTCACCATACGCGGGGTTGTCAACGCCCGCCAGCGGGTTTACATACGCTCCGCGTTAGCGTATTCCCGCCCCTCGCTGGGGGCGGAGCGGTCTTAGGTTCGATAGCGGTTGTCGAGCTTCTGCTTTCGCTTCGATAATTCGTGTCGCCATTTATGGCGCAATTCGCGTAATTTGTGGCTCATATTCTGATTCAGGAGTGGGGGTAGCACAAAACAGTGCGGTGCACTGTTTTGCCTGACGTTTTGCCGCCTGCTTTACCCTATAAGAAAGGACAAGACCGGAATGGAGCGCAGCGGAATGAGGACTATGTAGCGAGTGGTCGGCAACTACGTTGCCGCGCCGTAACAAAAAGTTCATCATAAACTTCAAAATTTTAACGGTTTACAATTGATGCGCTTCACCTTTGTAAGAAATAATAGGTAAGAAGTAAAAAGTAAGAAGTTTCTAACTATTCATTGTTCTCTTTTCCTTTTTACCTGTTACTTTTTCCCTTTTCCTTTATCTGTTCCCTTTTCCTTTTTACCATAAATTTTCTAAAAGTAAAATTGCCCACCATCTGATGAACGGTTGTATTGTATTGTAAAACTATTTGGTTTTTGATAAAGTTTTTGCGGAACATAAATTGCGTAAAACACGTCTGGCCGTTTTTAGTTTTGCCGCCGCTTTGCACGGAATTCTTTTTTTCTTTGTTTCCGTTGACTATCAAAGCCATGCGGTTATTGAATGGGAAGAAACAGTACCGTTCAAACTGGTTAATATCATTGAGGAAGCCGGGCCGCCTGAGTTATCAATGAGCGTTGTCAGAGAAATAGGTCCGCCGCCGCCCGACATTCAACGCCCGGAGCAAAAAGAGCCGGTGGAAAATTTTATTGAAATTGAAGAAGACCTCGTTGAAGAATCCGTTATAAGCGAGTATGAGAAAAATCCCATTGAAGAACCCGCCTCAGAACAATTCGCTTCGGATAGAAGTGAAGGAAGCCCGGATGATGAAAACAACGATAAAGCGGGCGACTCAAAAAACTCCGCGCTTGCCCTTGAGTATGTCAAGCGAAATTTCGATTATATAAGCCGCCGTGTGCGAAGCAGACTTGTCTATCCGGCGCAGGCAAGACGCACGGGGCTGGACGGCACCGTAGAGATTTTATTCACGCTGAATACGGACGGCAGCGTAAGCGGCATTTCGGTAAAAAAAAGCGCCGGCGCTGAAATGCTGGACGAGGCCGCGATAGCCGCCATAAAATCCGCCGCTCCGTTCCGCGCTCCGCCTGTCAGCACAAAACTACTGATCCCCGTTGTGTTCAATTTACGGCAATGACGGCGCGCAACTATGCCATCCTTTTCTTCTCGTCATTAAATATACCTTCAATCGTTTTTACACGTTCTTCCACAGGGGTTTCGTATATATAATCCCAGCCTACCCAGCGAAAGCGGGCTGTAGGCGGTGTTTTATCTTTCACGTCCGCATTTATATGTACCAGGTATTTTTCCGCCATAGCTGCTCCAAGCTCTGCGCTAAACAAAAAATCCGCGCAGGCTTTTTGCCGTTCAATTTGAGCCGCCTCCGTTTCTTTTTTTGCGATAGCGTATAACGGGCAAAAAATCGCTCCGTCATCCGGCCAGATAACTTCAAGATAGTCTCTTTTGGGAACTGAATTTGCGGCAAGCCACGACAATACATAAACCGCGGCGCCGCTGTCGGCAAGGGTATCAGAAACGGCGTCCTCCGCAATGGCCGCCTCTCTCCCGCCAAAACTTATGTTTCGGCCAAGAGCGCGAATCCCCGCCTCGCCCTGCTCCTTCCAAATCTCTAAAAGCAAAAGTTCCGTAATATCATTTATCGCGTAAACAGACCCTACCAAAGCGGAATATTCCGGTTTTGTGAGATCGCTTATACGGCGTGGAACAGGCCGCCCGTGAAGGCGCTTGTGATTGACCAGCAGAACATAAGGCATAGCCCCGTAAATTGTAAAAATGCCTTTTGGGTCGCGCAGCCGCAGACCGTTAAAAACAGGATTGATTTTATCGGGCAGGGGCAGCGCCTTAAAAAGCGCCAACTTTTCACCCGCGTCAAGAAAATCCGCTTTAAAAAATTCTTCGTAGCCGCCTTCCGTATCAATTGACGGAAACTTTGTCATATCCGTTATCGTGCTGATGTCGTTCAAAACGTCATCTTTCATCGTGGATTGAACCGCTATACGCAGTTTTTCCGTGTGAGTTTTATTATAACTTTCGGCCCATTCACGCCAGGCGGAGCCAAAGCTCTCTTTGAACGGGCAAAAAACGCGCCCCAAAAAATCAAGTTCCGGTCTTTCGTTATCAGGCACAATTCTGTGCGGTTTGTTTTTTTTCATTTTAGCATTTCCTCCGTTAAACTTACGCGCCTGCCCGTATCAAATATGCCGCTGTGCCCTTCACCCGTGACGGCGGCGGCGCATCTTGCCGTGTCCGAAATGACAAAGCCCTGTAAATCTATTACGCCGCGCCGTAATAAGGGCGGGGCAAGCGGGACGCTGGGTCCGGCAAGGATTATCCCGCAATGGCGGGAAAGTTCCAGAAGGCGCGGCAATGTTTTGTTGATAAGCGTTACCCCCGTCGCGAAAACATAATCCTGCGCCGGCAGCAGATATTCACAGGCGGAGTCGGGAAAGTCGCCTTCTACCGGGCGTTTTTCCAGGATTGAAAGTTCGCAAACATCCCCGATTTTATGCTCAAGATACGGGAAATGTCCGATTACGGCAACTTTTTTACCGGCAACCCGTTCCCGCCAAAAGCTGAACGAATCATCGTCCCCTATATTGAGCGAGCAAGCCGCCGTTTTTTGCTCCGGCGCGTTCCACCAGGCGTTTATCGCGGCAATGCCCAAAGAGGCCTCTTCAAAATTCCACGATTTTGAGAAAGCGGCAAGTTCCCGCAAACTCATACCGGCCATGGTTTTTGTTAATGTCCGCGGACGCACAGGCTTGTCTAAGGTCATGGCAAGCCCGGCTCCGCCGCCCGCACGGACAAAGGTCCAATATTTACCCGTTATAGCCTCCCCTACGCATTGTTCCGCCGGTATAGCCCCAATCAATTCGTCATACAATTCCCACACAATAAGCTCCTCAACCTCCTCGTATTTTCGTATCCGAAAACAGCGTACCAAAACGATTTCTTTTTGTAAAGTTACGATTTATGTTGACAAGGCATTCGCGTCATGGTATTGTATTTATAAATAATTCCATTAGGAGGAAAAAATGCGATTACTGAAAAAAATTACTTTTGCCGCGGCATTATTCGCGGCGGTATTTGCGGGGGGGGGGGGGGTAACTGGACAAGATTTGTCCGATGATACCGTTCAACTGCCGGCGGTAGAACTGAGTGAAAATAAGGAAACTACCGAATTTATCACGCGGGAGCAGATGGATAGACGCGGCGACAGCGATCTTATAGAGGCGATTCGCTGGGTACCCGGCATTATACCGCTGGACGCGGGCGGCGCGAGGAATGAATCGGGTTTCACAATGCGCGGGCTTGGGCAGAATTCTGTTCCTGTATATCTTGACGGCGTTCCGTGGGGCGACCCTTATGGCTCACAAATTGACTACTCCCGTTTTTTAACCACCGACATAGAAAGCATAAGCATCAACAAAGGATACAGTTCCATGATGCTTGGTTCCAACAATATGGGCGGCGTTATCGTTATGAAGGCGGCAAAGCCCAAAAAACCTTTTGAAGCGTCTTTAAAATCATCATTGGATACAGACGGTGTTTTTGCATACAGCGGAAATATGCAAACATTCAGCGCGGGGACCAAGCTGGATTTATTTTACGCCAAGGCTTCTTTTACATGGCGAGACGTTGACCACTGGCGTTTACCGAAAACCTTTAAAGCTTCCGATAACCTGGAACCCGGCGCGGGCGGGAACCCCCAGAAAGAAGGTGATAGAATCTGGTCAAAATCCAGCGATATGAAAGTAAGCGCCCTTTTCGGGTTTACTCCGGGCGAAAATATTGACGTATGGGCAAGTTATGCATATTCGGATTCGGATAAAGGCGTATCGCCGCCAAACGTGAATGGTACAAGTTATCAGGTTTGGGAATGGCCTTATGTCAGACGGCATACGGTAAGCTTAAACGGCGATTGGACCACGGACGACTTTTCCATCCATGCCATGGGTTTTTTTGATAAGTATAACAACAGGCTCTACCCCTATCCGCGTTTCGGCGGCGGGCCGGCTATGAGCGGCGATAACGCGTATAACGCATGGCTTGCGGGCAATTCTGAGACTTCCGATTATGATGACTATACTTTTGGCGTTACCCTTCAGGGAACTTATAACATCAATAATTTTAGTAAAATAGCGGGTAATTTTGATTTTAAACAATTCAGCCATAAAAGTTTCGATAAGGCTTACTTAAGTCCCTCTACTTACAGCGACACCTTTGTACAGACTGCTGATGTAAGTGAAAATTTAATTTTCGCGGGCGCTGAATACACGATAAAACCCGTTAATCCGCTTACGCTGGTGACCGGTTTAGGCGTCAATATTTATGTGCCGGGTAATATGGACAATTATAATTCCACATCGGGCGACAAAGTTACTACGGTAAATTCACCTGAAAACCAGGCCGCGCCCACGGCGCAGCTTGGCGCCTTCTATGACCTAAGCACAGACCACGAGCTTCATCTTACATGGGCGCTAAAAAACCGTTATCCCACGTTGAAAGAAAAATTCAGCAGCCTGGGCACAGGTACAAATAAGGCAAACTCGGATTTAACTGCGGAGTACGCGAATCACTTTGAGTTTGGATATAAGGGTTATTTCATTGAAAAAATAAATATAACATCAGCGGTTTTCTACACCTATGCCTTTGATAGAATTATTAATGTTTCTATAACCGGAGACCCCGCCGGTTATACTTCACAGTTTCAAAACATTGATAAAACAGCGTTTTACGGCTTTGAATTCGGGACAGAAATGTATGTTTCACGTTTTTTAAGCTTGGGCGGCGCGTTGGGTTATACAAAATCTGAAATCATATCGAGCGAGAGTGGTTATACACAGATCCCCGGCATCCCGGAATTTACTGCAAACGGCTACGCGGTGATAAAACCTCTTGAAACAATCCTGACGGGCGGCGTTATACATAACGTTTCGATAATACCGAGCTTTGAGTTTTTTGGCTCCAGAGTGCAGGGCAATCAAATAGCAACAACGAGAACAGCGCTTCCGGACTACACGCTTGCCAGTATTAAATTATCCGCCGATTTTACAGATTATGTTTCCGCGTCATTCTCGGTGCACAATCTATTTGACGAGCTTTATGAAAGCAGTCAATATTTTCCGCAGGCCGGGCGTAGTTATAATTTTACCCTGTCAGGCAAATATTAATTTGCCTCCGTCAGGCGCGCCTGACATGTGCATAAATTTAGAGCGCGCTGCGGCGAAGAATATACTGTCTATAATTTTCATTAAAGCGCCATCCATTTTGTTTAATACTTTTCATTCATGAATCTGTGGGTCAAGTGTAGGACAAATGGGGGCAGCAATTTTACTTTTAGAAAAAAATGGTAAAAAGGAACAGATAAAGGAAAAGGGAAAAAGTAACAGGTAAAAAGGAATGAATAGTTAGAAACTTCTTACTTTTTACTTCTTACCTATTATTTCTTACAAAGGGGGAAGCGCATCAATCCTAAACCGTTAAAATTTTGAGGTTTATGATAACTTTTTCGACGCTGCTCCCCCCTCGTTCCATAGTCC
>JAISCO010000375.1 GCA_031265535.1 Spirochaetaceae bacterium
CAAACATGGAAATAGCCAACCTGGAAGCCTTTATACTCATTGCCAACGGACGCTTGGACGAAGCGGCGGAAATAATAAAATATGTCCAATCCCGCGAACCATACAACCGGAACGCCCTATTCACCGCCGCTGAACTTGATGTCGCGAGAGGAAAATCAGGGGACGCCGTACAACTCTTTCGGGAAGCGGTACGCCGCTATCCGGACGACCGCCGCCTGCTAATATCCCTTGCGCTGGTTTTAGGTTCACTCGGCGACACGGAAGCTGCCCGCGAATACATAGAACGCGCCGAAATAAAACACCCGGACGACTACCGCGTTTACTATTACGCCGCCTACCTTGCCTCACGCGCGGGCCGTATTAACACCGCCATACAAGACGCCGAAAAATCCCTGTCGCTAAGACCCGGATTTAACCCCGCCGTCTCGCTGCTTGCTTCACTGCGCTACCGCAACGGAGAGTATGAAGCCGCCGCCGCGCTTGCCGATCATATCATAGCCGCGGATCATGACGATACCGGCGCATGGCTGTTAAAAGGAATGGCGTACAGCAGCATGGGACGCAAAAATGACGCGCGCATCATACTCGAAACAGCGCTGGGCTTTGACAGTGAAGACGAATTCATACGCATTGCGTTAGAAGAGCTTGTAGTCGAGACAAGCCGCCTTGAAGACCCCCAGCGGGAACGATGGGCGTCTTATCATTTTGGCCGCGCCCGTTCATACCGTGGACGGAACTTAAACGACGAAGCAATTTTTGAGTACCGGCGGGGCTTGCGGCTGAATCCCTACGCCAAAGAAAGACTGGACTATGCCGAAACACTCAGACTGCTTGGTTACCCGGAACTTTACCTTGAAGAATTGATTTTTCTGCGGGATTTAGGCATGAGCAACCGCTCCATAGACGACCAAATTGAGGCATACACCGCCCTAATGAATAACAATCTTGCGCGGCAATGGGACGTACAGCCGGAAGAACTCCAAGCGCACTGGAACATAGCGATATTTTCCATAGCCTCGCAGGCGGCATTCTACCATACAGACGCCGGATACATCACCTCGCGGTACATAAAAGATATTTTGATACATAACGGCAACATCAGCACGCCGGATTTAGAAGTACGCCAGCAGACATTTGCCTCTGCCTTTCGCAGCGCCCGCGAAGGAACCGGCGGAGGAACCAGGGCAAACACCGCAAATTCGTCCGCTCCAGATTATTTTCTGGTAGTAAACGTACTAGAAAATGAGCGCGACCTTGCCGTAAACGCCGAATTATACGTAGCGCGAACCGGCGCCCGCGCCGGCGCTTTCAGCGTTTACCGCGCCGGCGTGGACAGACTGAGAAACGCGGCGCGTAACATAGCCGAACAACTAGGAAAAGCTATGCCCTTCCGCGCCGTACTCTTGCGCCGCGCCGCCGGCGAAGGCCTCATTGACAAAGGCAGACTCGATGGCAGCAGCGAGAACACAGTATACCAGATAGTCAAAAAAGGCAGCGTAGATATCCAAAGTGAAGGCATAGGTTTACAGTATGCGGAAAGCGATATAACAGGCTCGTTTACAAGCAGACGTGTAGGAGAAGAACTCACATCCGGCGCGATAAACCGCGCCGGATTTTTCGACCTCGTCACCGCGGGTGACGAGGTCGTCGCAAAAGACGAACAGAGCGCCGCCGCAAACGGGGCGGCGCCCGCCCAAGCCGCCGACCCGGAGTTACGTGCAATACTCAGAACCCTGCGGTAAACCCCGCGGACCTTGCAAGCCCATGATAGAAATACATGATAGAAATACATGATAGAAATAATCAATAATTACAAGAGTTACAGAAAATTACAAAAATTACAGACGCAGCGCCTCAATCATGTAACGAATATTAGCGCCGTCCCCATTCAGCAGAGTCATTTCAATAACAAGAATCATTGACGTCCTTTCAGGATTAACAATCGCCTTCTTGATACTGTACGAAGTTACGCCCGCGCGCTTTACATCCGGATTGCCTACGCGGTATTTTTTTTCAAAATTATAACGGTCGCGGCTGCTAAAAAGTATATAAAACGAAGAACGGACAACATCGTTATAAATCACAGATTTCAACTCGGCGCCGTAACGCGCGCCGCGCTCAAAATCCCTAAAATCTATAGCCTGACCGCCGGGATTACGGACATCCTCCAACGAAATAAACAACGGAATACCCTGACGCATAAAATTACTGCGATATTTCTGAATTGTTTTATTATTATATGAAATAATACGCAGCAATGCCGCCGAACCGTCCTGTCCTACAGCCACGGGCTCGTCATGTTTATAAGAAAAACGCCCGTCCGGTACAAAATCATTACGCTCAACATCAATTATGTACAGCTCTGACCATGGCCGCAAACTCCGCTCATCCACGCCATACTCCGCGAACATATAAATTTTGCCGTCTTGGGAAAATCCCAAATCCACGAAAGAGGCCACATCGCCCGCCCGCAGTGTCCCCGCAAATAGCAAAGAAACAGCTAACACGAGACCGGCAGCAATGGATTTTCGCCTTTCTATTAGGAACATAGAACCTCAGTATCTTATCGGCATACCATCACGGTTTCTACACCCCCACCAGTGGGTTTATATGCGCTCCGCGCCGGCATACCGTAAGCAGACTTTACTCCGTGCCTTAGGGTCTTATTTCTTACTTCTTACTTCTTACTTTTTAACAAAGGGGGGAAGCGCATTTATCATAAACCGTTAAATTTTGAAGTTTATGATAAACTCTTTGTTACGGCTCCCCCCGCCCAAAAATGGCACGCTCTCCTAGTGAGCGTGTGTGAGTATGTGGCAGCATGGCGTAGGCCCCAAAAACTTACTGTTACATGCCGCTTAAAGGCCGCGCTACAAAGTCCTCACTCCGCTTGCGGTCTTGTCCTTCCTTATAAGGTAAAGCAGGCGGCAAAACGTCAGGCATGAGTGACTCCAACAGCGAAAGCTGTTGGCATGGTAGGAGGGACATTCTATGGAAATGAAAGCCTCCATCCAGTGCACCGCACTATTTTGTGCTACCCCCACCCATTAACAATTAAAAATGGTCGGTAGATAGTGGAGCGGAAAGCCCGGTTTTTGCAAATAGAATCACTATATAGCGCTAAAATTAAAATTGCTGGTGCGGAATGGTTCACCGTTTTATAGTTTTTGTGCCTCATGCTAATGTATGCGCGGAATTTAACAAGTACCGCCGGAC
>JAISCO010000378.1 GCA_031265535.1 Spirochaetaceae bacterium
TTGGCAACAAGACAATAACAGGGAAAGATTTTATGAAATAATAATTCAGTATGAAAAAGAAAGTTTAGAGAAGTATTTAGAAACAATAAAAGAAAAGATTATCTGGAAATAAAAATCCGCACTTCGCATAACAGGTCTGTATATGCTTCGCCGCCAGTAGGCGGCTCGGCCTCCATTCGCCTAGGTCAGTCGCTACGCTCCTTCCCACGGCTCATTTCGGCACATTTGGGCGGTACGAAACCCTACGGGTTTCTTTATAGTGCCGCCCAAACGTCATATACAGCCGGAACGTTATACGAAATACCAGCAAAAAAGTTGATTTTTTGAGGATTTACACTTGACAAAGGTAAAAAATAATATATATTGGATTTTATGGACGTTGATAGCATATTGAGAGACTTAGTTAATAGCCTCAAAGTTTCTGACCCATATAAAATTATTTTATTTGGATCTTATGCCAATGGTAATGAAACGGAAAACAGTGATATAGACATAATGGTAATATTAGACAATAATAATCTTTCAAAAACTTATGAGGAAAGACAGAAAAAAAATTATATATAAGAAAATTGGTACGGGAAATAAACTATAAGAGGGCACTTGATATTTTAGTGTATTCAAAAGAAGAATTAAAGAAAATGGCAACTATTTTATTGATGAAATTGAAAAGACAGGTAAGGTATTATATGAAAAAGTTAGTTGACGATTGGATAATATTGGCAGAAAAAGATGTTAAAACGCATCAATAATCATTAAAGAAGAATATTTGACAAATATTGTGGCATTTCATTGTCAGCAAGCAATAGAAAAATATTTTAAGGCATATATTTTAGAACATGATAAACCGTTATTAAAAATACATGATTTACCGAAATTATATGGAATAATAAAAGGACTTAAAGATTTTGAAATTGATGAAGATTTGTTATCTATAATTAATGAGACATATATTGAGGATAGATGCCCCGGTGAACTTGGACTATTGCCTGATGGAATACCTTCAAAAAAGCAGGCGCATGATTTTTTGGAATTTGCAAAAGACATAGGAGAAAAAATTAAGAACGAATTAAATAAGGCAATATCGGAATAGTGCTGGTACTGCACATATCGGGCCTATTTACGCGCTCCGGCTGCGCTGGGGACGCTGCCGGTGGGGCGGTTCGGGCTACGAAAAACCGCAGTCGGGCTGCGCCCTTTGTGCAGTTTTTCTCCGCCACATTTGGGGAGGGTGTCATTGCTACGCAATGCCCTACTACCCACCCAAAATGCCGTCGAACCTAAGGTTCGCAACAGATAGAACATTAAATAATTTCCTTACCCGATTGCAGCGGAATGAGGACTCTGGAGCACGGCCTTTAAGCGGCATGTAACAGTAAGTTTTTTGGGGCCTACGCCATGCTGCCACATACTCACACACGCTCACTAGGAGTTTGTTGCGCTTCGCGCAAAAAACATCAAAAAATCGCCGATTAGGCGCCGCCTATCAGGCGATTTTACCTTGCTCTCTTCCATTGAACCAAAGCTTCGTAGAAGCTCAGGTTTACAGCAGCCCATAAATCGTGGTTTTTCGGCAAATCACCGTAGGTGAACAGTGCCGCAAAAACCCACAAGTGCAACAGGCTGCTAGGAGAGCGTGCCGTTTTTTGGCGGGGGGAGCAGCGTAAAAAAGGCTTATTATAGAGCGGAAAATTTTTGATACGCCGGGATCAATGCGCTCCCCCTTTTAATTTGTTGCCAGTGCTTAGGGTATAATTCTCCGGTTTTTACCCGTTGCGCACCAGGGCGGAGAGGGCGAAGCGTCCGGCGGCTCCGGTTTTCCGGTAGATTTTTTTCAGGTGAACCTGTACCGTGTTGACGGCCATGTTCAATTTGACGGCGATTTCTTTGTCTGTTTTTCCCTGTAACATGGCCTCAATCACTTCGTGTTCACGTGGGGTGATTTCGTATTTTTCAATAAACGCGGTGGAAAGGCCATGCTCCGGCATCCAGACCGGCGGGGCAGGGTTGAGCCGCTGGTCAAAAACCATCGCTTCGTGGGCAGCCGAAAGTTTTATATACAGGTAAAAAACGCACATATTGAGGACGATAATCAGGGTTCCGAAAAGCCCCGCGTACAGGAAAATATTTACCTCAAAATCAAGGAGCGGACGGACCGCGTTGACGCTTGCGGCGATAATCGCGAGACCCGCAAGCGGTGTGAGGACAGTCAACAGTGAGAACGAAAGCGGCGCCTTTGCCGTCATATTCCGCATAATCCGGTAGTAAAACAATGTCCAGAACAAAAGAATTATCCCCTCAATGGTTTTCCAAAAATACGACCATAAGGAGAAGGAAGGGGGGAGTGTTCCGGTAAAAGCATACATATAGCAGCTCATGATATAATTGATAAGCTGCAAGATTCCGTCAAAATACAGGGCGCTGATAAGCGGGCGCAGCAAATCGCCCCCTGCGGGGGACGCGCCTGAAATGCCGGGGACCGGTTCCGCTTCGCAAATTAAGGCGAGGGTTAAAAACAGCACGGTATCACAGGCGACGCTTGCCGCAAAATTGCCGCCGCTCGCAAAAAATAATACGCGGCAGAACGGATATTGCAGAACCATTATGGCGACGGCCAAAACGCGGCGTAGTTGTGTCCGCGGACGGTGGAGCAAATGAAATACCGTCCAAAGCGCGGCAAAGCGCAGGGCGGCAAGCAGACATTCAGCGGCTATATTCGGCAAATTGCACCCCTCCTCCTATCAGGAGCGGCGGAATCGCCGCCCATAAATGAAATTAAAAAACACCGTACAGTTAATTTAACGGATTTGAGCAGCTAATTACGGCTATTCGGATATAATCTCAATTTTGTTCCTGTTAGCATCAGTATAACCGCTTGAAAAAAAATTGTTATCCGCCTGTCGGCGGGCGGCAAACCTCTTAAACGAGGCTACCTAAGTGAACTCATCTCCGCCGCCAACGGCGCAAACAAGTTTGCGGCGGCGGCAAGCTGCTAGCGCGGAGCGCATGAAAACCCACTGGTGGGCGCTGGCGGGTGGGGATTTCAAATTTGTAAATAATCCTTTAGTATTTTTTTAGAATGACGAAAATTATTTAAGTAGATTAGGCCGGTATATTGCTTTAACGGCGGCTTAATTTGTATATTTATATTGGAGGTAAAATGGCGACTATAAGCGCGTTATCAGCCTATAGGCAGACGAGGATAAAAACGGCGGGCCAAGGGCAGCTTATTATAATGTTATATGATGGAGGAATTAACAGTTTAGACCACGCATTGGAAATACTTCGCTATAGGGCTGAAGGCGGGAATGACCCGTCAAAGATAGAGGCGGCGGGCAAAGCGATCATCAAGGCGCAGGAAATTATAACGGAGTTGATGGTGTCGCTTGATTTTGAGCAAGGCGGGAAGATTGCGGAAAATCTTTTTGCGCTGTATACATGGTTCAATAAAGAACTGCTGGAAGCCCACGTAACATTGGACGCGGCGCGTATTCTTTCGGTACGAAATTCTTTGCATGAAATACGCAAGTCATGGGCCGAAATTGCCGCTACTAATGGTTCCAGGAAGCTGGAAGCCGACTCCGGCATAAACATCGCGGGCTAAAACACTGATGGCTAACAAAGCACCGGCGGACACTTCACCTGTAACGCTTCCCAGCGGCGAAATCAAAAAACGCGCGGCTGTATTAAAACGCTTTAAGGAGTTATTAATTGAACAAAGGGAGCGTTTCCGCAGCTATATCGACATTCTTGACAAACAAAAGGATGTGATCGAAAACGGCAAAACAGAAGATATTTTGGCTCAGGTCGAAATGGAAGAAGGTGTAGCCGCCGGAATAACGGCCGTTCAGAAAGTGCTTGAGCCTATGCGCTTCTTGTATGAAAATGTCTGCTCCGATGCTAAAGACAGCGGCATATCCGAAATAAGCTCGGCGCTTGAAAACTTACAACAAGAAACTTTTCAACGAGTTAAATACAACAAAGATTTATTAGAAAAACGAATGATTTTGATCCGGGATGAATTAAAAAATCTACGGAGCAACCCTTTTACCAGGCGTAAATCAATATACGCCGAAAATCAGGGCGCTACACTGTTCGATATTTCCGGATGAATCTAAGGCCGCCGTACAAGCGGAACCTGTCCGGTCTATAATTATGGAGTATGAAAGGAAAAGGAATATGAAAGAAATATGAAAATAAGAACGAAAATAATTTTTTTTGCTGTTATTACAGTTTTTGTAGTGATATTAAATTCATGCGCGGGTTTACGGGACGCGGGGCAGGCAAACGAGCGCGCCCCTTTAATCTATACCACCGGATGGTACGATGACGGCAGGTTATCACCTAAGTACATAACTTATGAGCGTAAAGAAGAGCTGTTTTTATTTACGGAAGAAAAACTCAATAGTCCGCGTTTGGATTTTTCTGTTGACACTCTTGATATATTAGATGAACAGGAACGTAAACTTTTGCAACAATTTTTATACGAAAATTTAAGCTGCCAAGACTATGTATCAAAACTTTTTGATAAAATTAAAACAGATTACATGGAAACAAAAGATGAAGCCATGTCGCAGCCCGGCAGATCATACGATTGGACATACACAGAAGGCTTTGACGGCAGGGTATATCCTTCGATTTTTGTTATATCCCGCAGCCGCTACACCCTTTCAGGCGGCGCTCATGGGCAGAATGAAAAAACATTCTTTGTGCTTGATAAGGAGCTTCGTTCAAAAGTTGAATTGGACGACATTTTAGAAGATGGCGCAAGAGTGTCATTGCAAAAGCAAATTGACGATTCTTTACGCGCAAGGTATCACGCCGCGCCGGACGCTCCACTTACATCAATAGGCTTTCTTGAAGAGACGGCGGGAGTTCCCGGCAACTTCTTTGTATCGCGGGAAGGTTTGGGGTTCTGCTGGAATCCCTATGAGATAACACCTTATGTTATGGGCGCCATTGATGTCGTGCTGCCGTACGTGGATATAGAAAACCTGCTTAACGACAGGGGCAAGGCATTATTTAGCGGTTTATGATGATGCGGTTCATTTCCGCCAAAAGTTTTTCTTGAAGCAGCAGCATTTCTTCACCCGGTTCGTTAGTCGCGTGGTCAAAGCCCTTTAAGTGGAGTATACCGTGGATCAGAAGGCGGCGCAGTTCTTCATCTTCGCCTGTATTGAATGTATTGCAATTTGCGCGGAGCGTTTCCAGCGATATAACAATGTCTCCGCTTGTGTAACGCTCCTCGCCGTCTTCGGTAATTGCCCCGCCAAGCGGAAATGAAAGAACATCCGTAGGTTCGTCTTTGTTTCTAAAGCGGCGGTTAAGCTCTTGAATAAAGTTATCGTTGCAAAAAAGTACGGATGTGTCCCAATTTTCACACAACAGTCTGTCGCATACCGCCGTAACAAACATGGCGGCGGCATCCGTCCAATCCGGCAGCGCCACGCCTTCGGCGCTTATGTCAACGCGGTTCATATTGTCGTTAATGATGATACAAGCGCCGAATTTTCACAAGCCCGCCATTTGCCATGTGTCAACGTTCAGTAGAAATGAGCCCTATTTCCGTTCAGTAGAAATGATACCTTTGCCAATTTTTTCTCACATTCCTATTATTGCCTTTTTCCCTGCTTTTTTTATTACTGTTTCATGACTTCAGAGCATTAAATGCTCTGTTTGCTATTTTATTATTCTTCAAAAATAGCTCATTTC